>JBBSNJ010000181.1:0-6333 GCA_038232775.1 Thermomicrobiales bacterium | reverse complement strand
TTACCAAGAATGTGCTCTACCAACTGAGCTATGTGGGCACGATGGGGAGCGCTCCCTCGTCGATGGCCGGACCTCCCCGGGCTCCGACTCCACCGCGGCGTGGTGGGCAGGGACGGATTCGAACCGCCGAAGCTTGCGCGCCTGGTTTACAGCCAGGTCCAATAGTCCACTCTGGCACCTGCCCGTGCCGCCGCGGCGACCGCCGCCAGTCCGGCTCGCGGTCGTTGGAGCGCCAGCCAGTATAGCTTCGCCCTTTTTTCGCGACAAGGGCGGTGGCGCCCCCGAAGACTTGATCGTGCTCGCCATGATCGACGCTGGGGGAGGGCCAGCGACGACTCTGCGACCCCCTTCGACACCGCCGCCTTCGACCCGAACGCCGTACCGACCCACACCTTCGCCGGGGCCGGATCAAGTGGTTCGTCAGCCCGAGGGCCGCGACTGGTGCGGCACGACTTCACCCGCAACACCCGCTGGGAGCTGCTGTGCCTGCTCGCCGTCTACCACCCCGGCGGTCCGGAGCGGGCGCTCGAAGCGTTGCCCGACTTCGCCGAGGTGCCGCCTGGGAGCTACCGGCGCTGCGCCGGGGGTAGCCATCGAAGGTGCGACCCGGTTGTGCTATTCCGGCGCGGTCGCGTCAACGATTAGGCATGGGCACTCAAATCGCAGAGCACGAGCTGCTCAGGTGCAGACATGCCGGGGACCGAAACCCTCGGCATTTGATCCCAGGTACGGCCTTCAAGAAGTCGACCAGTCCGCTTCTTGTTGACACCGCCCCACTGTTTGAAGAAGAACGGCACTGTGGCGCTCAAGCACTGGTCGCGGATGCTGGTAGCCCAGGCGGTCTCCATCGAACGCGCGCCGGGGCCTGACTCCCCGCCGACGATAACCCAGTCGATATTTGCAAGATCAAGCTCGTTGAGCGGACCCAGTAGCGGTTCCAGAGAGAGAAATCGGATTGCCGCGCCGGTCTGTCGCAGATGGTCGACGCGCACGACGTACCGCTGGCTCTCAACGCTTGTCCCCATCCATACGTTTTCAGGCCATGGCAGTAATCGGGAAAGTTCGGCGGCCCTCTCAGGCCGCTTGGTCAGTACTTGGAAGCGATGCTGCGGAGCTGCGCACATCGTCTGGAACACCCTCTGAATAAACTCGATAGGTACGTCTGGATGAAAGAGATCGCTCATTGAGTTGACGAAGATCGTCCGTGGTCGCTTCCAAGACAGGGGGAGATCAAGGAGGCGCTCGTGCAGCGTCAGCTTGAACCCATCCTGATAGCTCGGGTGGCCCATGCCGTGCAAGCGCTTCGCCATCCGTTCCGCATAGCAATGTTTGCATCCCGAGCTGACCTTCGTGCATCCTGTCAGCGGGTTCCACGTCGCCTCGGTCCACTCGATCGCTGATCCAGTCGCCATGGCCCACCTCCTATCGATAGCGAGAGAATATCTGTTCTACTATCTTCGCTGCAACCGGAAGATGGGCCGCGAAGAATAGGTAGTAGACGACAGCATTAGTCGAGTTGCGCATGGGTACAGGCTGTGGGACATATGCGAAACTGGCTACGTCTTTGAGTCGTTGCCGATAGGCTTCCGCCACTTGCTCGTTCGTGGCCGTCTTCTGTTCGCCGCGGGGTCCAAACAGGGGCAACTGTGACCGCGGCGCGTAGAACGAGGTTCGCCACGACTCGTCTCCCCAGAACCTGGTAAGCCGACTGGCTTGCTCTGAAGCAACGGAGTTGGGATCCTTGCGCAGGGGGTTCCTGTTGATGTCCATTGTCGGGAAGTTGATGAAGAGTTCTGTCGTCCTCAGGCGGGCAAGTGACTCAACGGTATGCCAGTCAAGCTGAAGGCCGTAGGGGTCGAGGATGCAGAGCGCTCGACGATAATCCTTATACAGGAGCCGTGGAGCAACCTCATCCAGGAGCACACGGTTGCAGTCGCCCCGGTAGATGACCACATCCTCTCGACCGGCGGCGATGCGCTCAAGCCGGGCAACCTTCAGTTCGTCCAGGTCGATCAGGTGGTACTCGCGGAAAGGCGGGTCGAGTTTGAGGGCAATCTCGGCACTGCCCGGTACCGGTTCGCCGCTCCGACGGGATAAGTACCAACCGGCACCGGCGAAGGCATCGACGTAGACGTGGTGGAATCGGGGCGAGGTTTGGGCCGAAAGATTCACAGAGTACGCCCGAGCATACTTGCGGACGATTTCGTGCTTAATCTCGCTCCAAGGCCCAACCTTCTCAAGGAGCTCGTCGTCGCTCACGTCTTGCACTCCAACCGCCCTCCTGCCCACCTAGAAGCGCCGGCAACGCCTCACGGAGACAATCGTACGTCTGTACGTTCGTCTCGCTGCGCTTGGAGTACTGCTGCCAAAAGGCTCCGACATCGTCCACGTCCTCTCCTCCAACCGAACAACAGGTGCCTCCTGGTTGGTACCCGACTCGGGGGAGTATAAGTTCTCCTTCCCCAGTGCTTGCGGGGTACGCGTCAGACTTTTGCGCTGGGGGTTCGGCGCCGCCCGACCGCGTTCCGCCCCCCGGTACGGCGCGGCCGGCGGCCACCAGGGCGTCCCACCCACGCGGTGCCGGCCCGTCCCTTCCCCCGCCCGGGGACCGAACGCAAAACAGTGACGCGCACCCGTGGCCGCTTGACAGGCCCCTCCCGTTCCCATACCCTCATCTCGCACCAGAACAGTGTTTCTTCATCCGCAACCCTCTCGGCGCGCTACCGGTGATGGGTGGACCGTGGCCCCACTGCCTCGGGTCCCGTACATGACGACGGAGCAGAACGCTCGTGTCGTCCTTGCCCCAATGGATCGGGTTCCGTGCGTTCTCTAGGCGGTGGGCGGGGTAAGCCCGAGCGCTCCCCTCCAGCGGCTCGGATCGAGTCCGGTCGCCGCGAGGGCGCTGGTGGGGACGGGGAGAGGCATCGTGGAGATCGGCTTCGCGACCCTGATCGGCGTCGAGCCCATGCCCTTCCCCGAGCTGGTCCGCCGCGCCGCCCACCACGGCCTGACCGCGATCGAGGTCAACGTCGGACCCTCCTTCCCCCGCATCGACGGGGCCGACTTCCCCGGCCACCTCGACCTCGCCGCCATCGCCCGCGACGGCCCCGGCCCGATCCCGGAGCTCCTCGCCCAGGCCGGCGTCCGGATCGCCTCGCTCGCCCCGATGCGCAATCTGCTGACGGCCGATCCCGCCCGCCGCGCGGAGCGGATCGCCGAGGTCCGGCTGGCGCTCGACGCCTGCGCCGCCCTCGGCGTCGACACCCTCGTCACCTTCGCCGGCTCCGCCCACGGCATGCACTTCTGGGGGATGCCCGGTCTCGGCGACGGCCACCCCTCGAATCGGGTCGGCGACAACCTGCGCGCCTTCCGCGAGGTCTACGCCCCGCTCGCCGCCGACGCCGAGCAGCGCGGCGTCCGCATCGCCTTCGAGACGGCCGGCCGCGGCGGCCCGGAAGGGAACCTGGCCCACTCCCCGGAGCTCTGGGACCGGATGTTCGAGGCCGTCCCCTCGCCGGCGATCGGCCTCAGCTTCGACCCCTCCCACCTCGTCTGGCTCCAGATCCCCGACCCGCCCGACGTCGTCCGCGCCTACGGCGAGCGCATCGTCCAGGTCGACGCCAAAGACACCGAGATCCTCCCCGCTCGCCTCCGCCGCCAGGGCATCCTCGGCAGCGGCTGGTGGCGCTACCGGCTGCCGGGCCTGGGCGCCCTCGATTGGAAAGCGATCTTCTCCGCCCTGCGCGACGTCGGCTACAATGGCACGGTGATGATCGAGAACGAAGATCCGCTCTGCCCCGGTCTGGCCGGGGTCGTCTGGGCCGCCGGCTACCTCCGCGGCTGCCTGCTGCCCGAGGCCGGGGCACCGGCGGCGATGCCGCTGCTCGCCGGCGCCCCTCCCGGACGAGACGACCGGCCGGCGGCGGTTGGGGGGAAGCCATGACCGGGAAGGTCCGGGTCGGCATCGTCGGCTGCGGCAACATCGCCAAGGCGCATGCGGCGGCGCTGGCGACGCTGCCCGAGGCCGACTTCGTCGCCTGCTGCGACGTCGACGAGGCCCGCGCCCGAACGCTCGCCGACCGCCACGGCGTGTTCGAGGTCTTCACCGACGTCGGGGCGCTGCTGGCCTCCGGCCGGGTCGAGGCCGTCTCCGTCTGCACCCCCCATCCCGGGCACGCCGCCGTCGTCCTCGCCGCCGCCGCGGCCGGCGTCCACGTCCTGGTCGAGAAGCCGATCTCGACCAACCTGGCCGAGGCCGACGCCATGGTCGAGGCGGCACAGCGGGCCGGGATCGCCTTCGGCGGCGTCTTCCAGCGCCGCTTCTGGCCGGCCGCCCAGCGCCTCCGCCGCGCCGTCGACGACGGCAAGCTGGGGCGGCCGACGCTGGCCGAGTGCCAGGTCCGGATCTCCCGCACCCGCGAGTACTTCGCCCGCGACGCCTGGCGCGGCCGGTGGGCGACCGAGGGCGGCGGAGCGCTGATGAACCAGGCGATCCACGCCATCGACCTGATGCAGTGGTACATGGGGCCGGTGGCCGAGGTCTTCGGCCGCTACGCGACCCTCCAGCACGGCGACTACATCGACGTCGAGGACACCGTCGTCGCCACCGTCGTCTTCGCCGACGGCGCCCTCGGCCTGATCGAGGCCGCGACCACCGTCGACCCCGAGCTCGGCTTCCGCGTCGCCGTCCACGGCGACAGCCGGGCGATGGCCAGCGTCTGGGAGCAGCCGGAGGGGGTCGAAGGGGTCATCGATCTCTGGACCATCGCCGGCGAGGCGGAGCGCGTCGACGTCTTCGCCCCCGACCGCGAGACGCGGCCGGGCTTCCCCGGCTTCCACCGGCTCCAGATCGAGGAGTTCCTGCAAGCCGTGCTCGCCGGCCGGCCGCCGGCGGTCACCGGCGAGGAAGCCCGCAAGTCGCTCGAGATCATCCTCGCCATCTACCGATCGTCGCGGACCGGGCTGCCGGTCCCCTTCCCGATGGCGCGTGAGGAGCCGGCACCGGCCGGACTCCCGGCGTAGCGAGGTCCGCACCGGAGGCGGGCCCATCCGCGGTGGAAGCGGCGAGAGCCGAGGAGGAACCGAGGTCATGGACCAGCGGCACGTGACACGACGGACGGTCGGCAAGGGGATCGCCGGGCTCGCCCTCGGCTCGGCGCTCGCCGGCCGCGGCGGCGTCGGCCGGGCGGTCGCCGCCCAGAACGACGCGGTCTACGCCCTGACCGAGCCGACCGTCGCCGACACCGGCGCCACCGCGGCGACCGAGATCTACAACGAGCAGCACTCGGACCAGCCGCCGGTCGAGCTGGAAGCGGTCACCACTGGCTGGGACGCCAAGGTCCTGCCCCAGATCCAGAACGGCGACCTGCGCTGGAGCGGCAACGGCTACATCCCCTACTTCGAGCAGTACAAGTGGATCAAGGCCGGGATGATCGCTCCCCTGGAGCCGATGCTGGCCGCCAGCGAGCTCCCCTGGGCCTCCCGCCAGCAGGAGATCTACTTCACCCCCCGCATCTACGAGGGGCTCCTCCTCGACGGCGTCCAATACTACCTGCCGATGAAGATCAACGTCCACATGGCCGGCTGGCGGCAGGACTACCTCGAAGCCGCCGGCTACGAGACCCTGCCCGGCACCTGGGCCGAGATCGACGAGATGCTGCCCAAGATCAAGGAGGCGACGGCCGACGACGACGTCATCCCCTTCTCGATCCAACGCGACATGTGGCGCGCCGTCGGCACCACCTTCGCCACCTTCATCGAAGAGCCGCTCGACGAGCAGGGCGTCTTCCGCATCCAGAGCCCCGAGTGGTTCGAGATGATCGGGATGTTCAAGCGCTGGATCGACGCCGGCCTGGCCCGCTTCGACGCCAACGACATCGCGGTCGATGCCTGGCAGAAGGGCAAGTTCGCCCTCTCCCTCACCTCCCACTCCTGGGTCCGCCTCGGCCGTCAGGTCTGGGGTCCGGACAAGGTCAAGGGCGGCGTCCCGCCCCAGCGCGCCGCCGAGGCGCCGGCCCGGACCTGGGCCCACCTCGACTCCAGCTGCGTCTTCACCGGCGCCCCCAACCCCCAGGTCGCGACCGACTGGCTCCTCTCGATCTACGGCCCCGAGGGGGAGGCCGCCGAAACCTGGTGGAGCGGCACCCTCCAATTCTCCGGCTCCCCCGTCTACCAGTCGATGATCGAGCAGTTGGTGGTGCCGAACGAGGAGCTCCAGGAGATCGAGGAGGTGCTGGAGATCCTGCCGAACAGCCAGGTCCCCACCGTCGCCCAGGCCAACGGCTTCAACATCTGCCAGCTCCTGGTCGCCCCCTACCTCGACCGCTACTTCTC
>JBBSNJ010000180.1:0-6339 GCA_038232775.1 Thermomicrobiales bacterium | reverse complement strand
GGGGGGAGGCGCGGTGCCGGCGCGGCGACCGACTCCCCCCGACCCCCGCTGGCGCGAACGGGAGCGAGGGGCGTGGGCGGCGGTCCTAGCCGGCGCGGAGGGCGCGGGTGGCTTCTTCGGCCATCCGGTCGACGGCCTGCTCGGGGGTCAGTTGGCCGAGGACGACGGCGTCGATGCCGTCGACCATCGCCTTGTTGAAGGGGCCGGTCGAGTAGAAGTCGATCTTGGGGGGGAGCATCGCGATGTCGAAGGCCTGGACGAAGACGTCGTTGTTGGCGGGCGGCGGCGGCAGGGCGCGCCAGGTCGGGTCGTCGTAGAAGCTCGGGATCGGGGGGACGATCATGTAGGACTCCATGAAGACCTTCAGGCCGTCGGTGAAGAGGTAGCGCAGGAGTTCCCAGGTGGCGTCCGGGTCCTCGGTGGTGGCCGACATCGCGTAGCCCATCGTCCCCATCCCGGTCTTGCGGTCGACCGAGCCGCGGGGCGGCAGCGCCACGTCCCAGTCGTCCTGGAGCTGGTCGCGGAAGCCGGGGACGGCGGAGCGGACCATGAAGGTCATCGCCGCGGTGCCGTTCGAGAAACCGACGGTGTCGCCGCCCATCGTCTGCTGGACGTTGGGCGGCATGAACCAGCCGTTCTTGAGGCCGTCGAAGAGGATGTTCCAGGCGCGCATTCCTTCGGGGGAATTGAAGACGGCCTCGGTGCCGTCCTCGGAGAGGATCTGGCCCCCCTCGGCGACGACCATCGGCACCCACTGCGCCCACCACTCGTAGTTGGCGGTCAGGCCGTACTGGGTGACGGTGCCGTCGGGCGCCTGCTGGGTTAGCTGCTCGGCAGCGGCCAGCATGTCGCCGTAGGTCCAGTCGTCGTTCGGGTAGGCGACCTCCGCCTCGTCGAACATGCGCTTGTTGTAGTACATGACGACCACGTCGCCGGCGCGGGGGAGGAACCCGACCCGGCCGTCGCTGATGGCGAGCTCGATGAACTTGGGGTCGAACTCCTCGACGGCGGGGCCGGTCCGGTCCATGAACGGTTTCAGGTCGGCGGTGAGACCCTTGTCGAAGAAGGCTTGGGTCTGGACGTCGAAGTTGACGAAGATGTCGGGCAGGGTGCCGGCGGCGATGTCGGCGATCAGCTTGGTGTCGTACGCCGCTGGTTCGTAGCCGAGGACGTTGATCCGGTAGTCGGGGTTGGCGGCGACGAAGTCATCGACCACGCGCTGGACGAGATCGACCTCGGCCGGGGCGAAGTTGGCGACGGCCCAGGTCAGCTCGGTCGCGGCGCGGGCGGAGCGGAGGCCGGAGCGGGGCGCCCCCAGGGAAAGACCGGCGACGCCGGCCCCGGCGCCCGCCGCGGCGCCGACGAATCTGCGGCGTGTCCAGGCTGAGGTCATCGCTGAATCCTCCTTTGAACACCCTGGCCGTCGTTCCCGGCGTCGGGGACGGCCCGTCGGACCCATCGTCCGCGGCCGGGGGCGCCGCGGGCGAGGATCGGGAACCGGCCAGGAGTATCGCATCGGTCGGGAGGGGTCGCAACAGCGTTTCACGAGTCGGCGGGAATGCGGCCGCCGCCCTGCCCCGGCGCGAGCGGCGCGCGATCGCGATGGTAGGATGGAGGTTCTGGTCGGCGACTCGTCGCCCCGCGCCGCCGCTGGTCCCGTGCCGGGGGGCGCGATCGGCCCGCTCCCGCCGGTGGCCGGCGCCGGAGCGGCGTCGGCATTGCCGGTTTTCCACCGCGTGGGTGGCGCCAGCGGCAGCCCAGCTCGGGTCTCGGGAGAGTCGGATTTCGGGCGCGGGGAGCCTCGAGTCGACGGGCGCGGAGGGGTCGTGGTCCGCTACATCCTCGGTCGGGTGCTCGGGTTGCTGTTCGTGCTGGTCGCCGTCTCGATGGTGACCTTCTTCCTGATGCGCGCCGTGCCGGGAGACCCGTTCGCGACCGGGGAGCGGCGTCTGCCGGAGGCGACGCAGCAGGCGCGGTTGGAGAAGTACGGGCTCGACGGGCCGCTCTGGGAGCAGTACCTACGCTACATCGGCAACGCGCTGCGGGGGGACCTGGGGGTGCCGTTCCAGAGCCCGACCCAGACGGTGGTCGGGTTGATCGCCGAGACCTGGCCGGTGACGATCCGGATCGGGCTGCTGACGATCGCGATCGCCTACCCGCTCGGGGTGCTGCTTGGCTTCGTGGCGGCGCTGCACCGCAACCAGGCGATCGACTACTTCCTCACCTTCGGCGCGACCTTGGGGCTGGTGCTGCCGAACTTCGTCGTCGCCATCTGGCTGATCCTGCTCTTCAGCGTCCGCCTCGACTGGCTGCCGACGGGGGGCTGGGGCAAACCGAGCCACTACGTGCTGCCGGTGCTCGCCTACTCGCTGGCGCCGACCGCCCTGGTCGCTCGCTACACGCGGGCCAGCCTGCTCGAGACGCTCGGTGCCGACCACGTGCGGACGGCGCGGGCGAAGGGGCTGCGGGAGCGGCGGGTGCTCGGCTGGCACGTCGCCCGCAACGCCCTGATCCCGTTCGTCACCGTGATGCTGCCGGAGGTGCCGAACATCTTGACCGGCTCGATCTTCATCGAGCAGGCGTTCAGAATCCCCGGCCTGGGCCGCTTCTTCGTCACCTCGACTTTCACCCGCGACTACCCGATGATCCTCGCCTTGGTGCTGCTGGTGGCGCTGGTTTGGGGGATCACCTACCTGCTGACGGACCTGCTCTATACGCTGCTCGACCCCAGGATCCGATTGTGACGCCCGGGTTTGCCGTGCCGCCGGCCCTGGCCCGGAGGGGCGCTGATCGCCGCGCCCGTGGCATCCCCCCGCATCGGGGTCTGCCGGCACGGTTGTCGGCCTCCGGCCGACGGGCGCAGCAAGCAGCGCCCCTACCAGGACGGGTGCGGCGAGCGACGCCCGGACCTCGCAGAGCTCGCGGCAGCGGCGAATACTTGGCCACTCGGGGGGCGTCGTGACCGCGTCCGGGCTGACGGTGACGCCGGAGGTCGAGCTGGCGGGGGTGCCGGCGCGGGAGGTCTCGAACCGGCGGCGGGCGGTGCGGCGCTTTTTCCGGCAGAAGTTGGCGGTCGTCGGGCTGGCGATCACGGCCGGTCTGGTCCTGGTGGCGCTGCTGGCGCCGCTGCTGGCGCCGACGCCGTACGACTTCGCCGACCTGTCGGCCGCCAACCGCTTCCCCGACCGGGCCTACCCGTTCGGGACCGACGCGATCGGGAGCGATTTCCTGAGCCGGATCATCTACGGGCTGCGGACCTCGCTGCTGGTCGCCTTCAGCGCGGTCCTGATCGCCTGCCTGGTCGGGGTGCCGCTCGGGCTGCTCGCTGGGTTGCGCGGCGGCGTCGCCGACTTCCTGGTGCTGCGGCTGGTCGAGGTGATGACCGCCTTCCCCGGCATCCTGTTCGCGATCTTCCTGGTCTCGATCATCGGCGGCGGGCTGCGGAACGTGATCCTCGTCATCGGGATCACGAGCTGGGTGACGCTCTGCCGGCTGACGCGGGCGCAACTGCTGTCGCTGCGGGAGCAGGAGTACGTGCTGGCGGCGCGGGCGCTCGGCGTTTCGGAGGGGAGGATCGCGCTGCGGCACCTGCTGCCGAACGCGCTGGCGCCCTTGATCGTGGCGATCACGCTGGCGATCCCGACCGCGATCTTCACCGAGGCGGGGTTGAGCTTCCTCGGCATCGGGATCAACGAGCCGACGCCGAGCCTGGGCAAGATGGTCGCCGACAGCGCGCCCTACATCCGCGTCTACTGGCACCTCGGGCTCTTCCCGACGGCGGCGATCGCGCTGGCGATGCTCGGTTTCACCTTTCTCGGGGACGGGTTGCGCGACGCGCTCGATCCGCGCCAAGATTAGCCCCTTCCCCGGGAGCTGCCCGCGACGGCGCGGGCGGCGGCGAACCGAACAGGAGAGGAGACCGCCGATGTCGAGATCGGACGAGATGGCGCGGCTGCGCGAGGTGGCCGCGGCCGACGACCCGCACGACCCGACCCTGGAGTACCGCCGGCTGGCGATGCTGGAGCAGCGGCTGCGCCGCCGCTCGCTGCTCGGCGGCGCGTTCGGCCTGGCCGGGCTGGCGGCGCTCGGCGGCCGGGTCGCCGCTCGCCCGGCGGCGCAGGAGGCCGGGGGGGTGGAGCTGCCGGCCGACGCGGCGCCGCCCGAGGAGCAGGTCTTCGTCATGCCGTCCGACGCGACGGTCGACAAGACGCCCGACTTCTGGGAGTCGGTCTACGAGCGCGTCTCGGAGGCGTCGTCCGACGTCTTCAGCGACCCGCTCGTGCGGCTGAACCGCAACTTCGAGATCATCCCCGCCGCCGCGCTCGAGTGGGCGGGGAGCGAGGACGGGAAGGTCTGGACCTTCCAGCTGGACCCGACGCTGATGTGGAACGACGGCACCCCGGTGACGGCCGAGGACTGGGTGGCGACCTTCCGCTACGGGGCCGATCCGAGCCACGCCTGGGACTTCACCTGGTACTTCCAAGGGGTGCTGCGGGGGTGGGACGAGGCGCTCGAAGGGGCGCCGCTGGAGGAGATCGGCGTCCGCCAGGGGGCGAGCCCGAACGAGCTGGTCGTCGAGACGGTGGTGGCCGCGCCCTACCTGCCGGCGATGCTGCTCTACTCGCCGCCGCTCTCGGCCCGGGCGCTGGCCGAGTACGGACCGCTCTACAACTCGAACCCGGAGACCTCGGTCTCGGCCGGGCCGTTCCAGCTCGTGGAGTGGACCACCGATCAGCGGGTCGTCTACGAGAAGAACCCCGCCTACGAGGGGCGGCTGCGGGTCCCGGTCGAGCGGTTGGTGATCAAGCTGGCGGCGAAGACCGCCTACTTCACGATGTACCAAAACGACGAGATCGACTACATGCAGTTCCCGGCCCCGGCCGAGCTGCAGATCGCCGAGGCGGAGTTCCCGGAGCAGATCTACTCGGCTGTGGGGGACTTCCGCACCTTCTACCTCTTCTTCGACGTGGACCAGCCGCCCTTCGACGACCTCAAGGTGCGGCAGGCGTTCTCCCACGCCGTCGACCGGGAGACGATCAAGGCCCAGATCCTCGGCCCGGCCGGGGTGGCCGCCTTCTCCTGGCTGGCGCCCGGTTTCCCGGCCGCCAACGGCGAGGCGCTCTCCGCGGTCCAGGCCTACGACCCGGAGCTGGCAAAGCGACTGCTGGCCGAGGCGGGCTACCCGGACGGCGAGGGGTTCCCGCGCCAGGAGCTCTGGCTGCGGAACGCGGCGCCGCTGGACCAGAACGTGGCGAACGCGATCGCCGCCAACCTGCGCCAGGTGCTCGGGATCGAGGTCGAGGTCTCGAACAAGGACCAAAAGCTGTTCATGGACTCCCTGACGGCGAAGCCGACCCAGATCCCGTTCGGCTACGTCTCGTACGGGATGGACTTCCTCGACCCGTTCAACATGCTCTCGGTCTGGCTGGGAGGCGGCCGCCACTCGTGGGCGAACCCCGATTTCGACGCCAAGGTGACGGAGGCGGCCAGCTTCACCGGTGACCCGGCGCAGCGGACGGCGATGTTCCAGGACGCCGAGCGCGTCTTGGTCGAGGACGTGCCGGCGGTCTTCGTCTACCACGAGACGCCGGTCCAGTTGATCAAGCCGTGGGTCAAGGGCGTCTTCCTGGAGCCGGACGAGAACGGCATCCAGGCGATGCACTGGCCGGGCTACAACGCGATGAGCACCGTGCCGGAGGAGCTCTACATCGGCAGCGAGGCGCCGAGCGGGCGGGGCGCCGCCCCGCGCGGCGCCGCCCCCCGCCCCCACCCCCCCCCCCCGGGGCGCGGGCGCGGGGGCCGCTTGGAGCGCCGCCCCTCCGGCGCGCCGCCTTGGCCGGAACCCCGGGGGGGGGGCCGGTGCGTCGTCCGGGAACGGGCGCCTCGCTCCCGCGCTTGGGGCCGGGCCGGGGGTGAGGGTCGTTGTCGCTGCGCGCACAGTTCTTGCTCGACCCGAGCGTCGTCTTCCTCAACCCCGGCTCGTTCGGCGCCTGCCCGCGGCCGGTGGTCGCGGCGTACCAGCGGTGGCAGCGGGAGCTAGAGCGGCAGCCGGTCGAGTTCCTCGGCCGCCGAGCCGACGATTTGCTGGACGAGGCCCGCGCCGTCGTGGCGACCTATTTCAACGCGGACGCTGGCGACCTGGCCTTCGTTGCCAACGCGACGACCGGCGTCAATGTGGTCGCCCGGTCGCTCCGGTTGCAAGCTGGCGACGAAGTGCTCGGTACCGACCTCGAATATGGCGCCTGCGATGAAACCTGGCGTTACCTCTGCGAACGGGCCGGCGCCCGCTATGTGCGCCACCACGTGCCCCTCCCGGTGACGTCGCCCGAGACGGTCGTC
>JBBSNJ010000179.1:0-6349 GCA_038232775.1 Thermomicrobiales bacterium | reverse complement strand
TTCGAGGACATCTACTACTACATCCGCCCGGCCGAGAAGCAGGGCAAGACGTGGGACGAGGTCCCCGAGTACATCAAGAACACCTTCGAGAAGCTGGGCATCCCCGAGGCGGAGCGGAAGTTCCTGGCCGGGGTCGGCGCCCAGTACGAGTCGGAGGTGATCTACCACTCGCTGCGTGAGGACCTGGAGAAGCTCGGCGTCCTCTTCCTCGACATGGACACCGCGCTGCGGGAGCAGCCCGAGCTCGTCAAGCAGTACTTCGGCACCATCATCCCGGCCAACGACAACAAGTTCGCCGCCCTCAACTCGGCGGTCTGGTCGGGCGGGTCGTTCATCTATGTGCCGGAAGGCGTCAAGATCGAGGTCCCCCTGCAGGCCTACTTCCGGATCAACGCCGAGAATATGGGCCAGTTCGAGCGGACGTTGATCATCTGCGCCCCCGGCTCCTACGTCCACTACGTCGAAGGCTGCACGGCGCCCACCTACAGCACCGCCTCCCTCCACTCGGCGGTGGTCGAGATCATCGTCCAGGAAGGCGCCCGCTGCCGCTACACGACGATCCAGAACTGGACGAAGAACGTCTACAACCTGGTGACCAAGCGCGCCGCGGCCTACAAGGACGCGACGATGGAGTGGGTCGACGGCAACCTCGGCTCCAAGGTGACGATGAAGTACCCGGCTGTCTGGCTGATGGAGCCGGGCGCCCGCGGCGAGATCTTGTCGGTCGCTTTCGCCAGCGACGGCCAGCACCAGGACGCCGGCGGGAAGGTCGTCCACGTCGCACCGAACACGTCGTCTCAGATCATCTCGAAGTCGATCTCGAAGGGAACCGGCCGCTCCTCCTACCGGGGGCTGGTCAAGGTTGCCAAGGGGGCCGAGAACGTCAAGAGCAACGTCGTCTGCGACGCCCTGCTGCTCGACGAGACGAGCAAGACCGACACCTACCCCTACATCGAGATCGAGGAGGAGAAGGTCTCCATCGGCCACGAGGCGACCGTCTCCAAGGTCGCCGAGGAGCAGATCTTCTACCTCCAGAGCCGGGGCCTCTCCGAGGACGAGGCGATGAGCATGATCGTCAACGGCTTCATCGAGCCGATCGCCAAGGAGCTCCCGCTCGAGTACGCCGTCGAGCTCAACCGGCTCATCAACCTCGAGATGGAAGGATCGGTCGGCTAGGACGCTGCCACGTCGCCGCTCTGGGTGGTCGAGGAATCCGTCGTTCTCCGGCGGCGGCGGCGCACGGATTCCTCGCGACCCGGAACGACGGAGGAGATCGCCCCGCGCCGATCTGATTCGCCCAGCGCCGAGTGCCCGCCGAGGAGACGATGGAAGCGACCCTGACCAGAACCGAAAGCAGCACGGGGACCAGTTCGACCGGATTCAGCCGTGAGGCCGTCGTCGAACTCTCCCGCCGCAAGGACGAGCCCGATTGGGTGCGCGAGGCGCGCCTCGCCGCCTGGGACCGCTACGAAGCGTTGCCGATGCCGGCCCGCTCCGACGAGGAGTGGCGCCGAACCGATCTCCGCCGCCTCAAGCTCGACCAGCAGCTCCCGTTCGCCGGGCTCGACCGGGCCGGCAGCGGCCTCGACGGTCTCCTCCCGGTCGGTGAGGGGGGGCTCGGTCCCGAGGTCCAGCGCGCCGGGGCCGTCGTCCAGCGGGACGCGGCGACGGTCCACGTTGAAGCCTCGGCCGAGCTGGCGGCGCAGGGAGTGATCTTCGCCGACCTCGACACCGCCGTCTGCGAGCATCCGGATCTGGTTCGCCAGTACTTCATGACCGAGGCGGTCCCGGTCGGTTTCGGCAAGTTCGAGGCGCTCCACGCCGCCTTCTGGCAGGGGGGCACCTTTCTCTACGTGCCGAAGAACGTCCAGATCGAGCTTCCCTTCCGGGCGTTCGCCGTCGCCGGCGAGCCGGGTGCGGCGCTCTTCACCCACACCCTCGTCGTCCTCGAGGAGGGGGCCGAGGCCTTCGTCGTCGACGCCTACCGCTCGGAGACGCAGGAGCGGCAGGCGTTCGCCTCGGCCGTGGTCGAGCTGGTCGTCCGCGCCGACGCCAAGCTCCGCTACGTCCAGGTCCAGGACTGGGGGCGCCACGTCTGGAGCTTCATGACCGAGCGCGCCACCCTCGCCGACGACGCGACCCTCAATTCGCTCCACGTCACCCTCGGCGGCAAGTTCAGCAAGGCGAGTATCGGTTCCCACCTGCGGGGCCAGAACTCGCTGGCCGAGATGCTCGGCATCTTCTTCGGCGACGAGGACCAGTTCTTCGACCACCATACCTGGCAGCTCCACGAGTCGCCCCACGCCACCAGCAACCTGGAGTTCAAGGGTGCCCTCAAGGGACGCGCCCGCTCCGTCTACTCCGGACTGATCAAGGTCGAGGAGGGGGCGCAGAAGACCGACGCCTACCAGCAGAACCGGAACCTGGTCCTCAGCCGCACGGCCCGCGCCGACTCGATCCCGAATCTGGAGATCGGCGCCAACGACGTCCGCTGCACCCACGGCGCGACGATCTCCCAGGTCGAGGCCGAGCACCTCTTCTACCTCCAGGCCCGCGGCATTCCCGCCTCCGAGGCCCAGAAGCTGATCGTCGAAGGCTTCTTCCGCCCCGTGATCGATCGCATCCCGGTCGCCGAGATCCAGGATTTCCTGGAGAGCGCGATCGCCCACAAGGTCGGCATCTAGCCGACTGCCGCCTCCCGCCGCCGACCCGTCGAGGAGATGCCCCGGCCGCCGTAGCCAGCGCGAGCGACGAGGACCGCGGCTCTCGCCGCTCGATCCGGGGCCGGGGTGTCGGGAGCCCAACCCCGAGGAGTGAACGATGGTTACGCTCGCCAAGGACGTGGTGCTCGACGCTGAGCGCCTTCGCGCCGATTTCCCGATCCTGCACCAGGCCAACGACCGCGGCCAGCGCCTCGTCTTTCTCGACTCTGCCGCCAGCTCGCAGAAGCCGGCCGCGGTGATCGCCGCCCTCAGCGACTACTACGAGCAGGCTAACGCCAACATCCACCGCGGCGTCTACGCGCTCTCCGAACGCGCCACCGCCCGCTACGAGCAGGCCCGCGCCGTCGCCGCCGACTTCATCGGCGCCGCGTCCGCCCGCGAGTGCGTCTTCGTCCGCAACACCACCGAGGCGATCAACCTGGTCGCCGCGACTTGGGGCCGCCGCAACGTCCGGGCCGGCGACCTGATCGTCGCTACCGTGATGGATCACCACTCGAACCTCGTCCCCTGGCAGCTCCTGGCCGAGGAGACCGGCGCCGACCTGGATCACGTCCGCATCACCGCCGACGGTCGGCTCGACCTCGACCACCTCGACGAGCTGCTGCGCCGGGAGCCGAAGCTGGTCGCCTTCCCCCACGTCTCGAACAGCCTCGGCACCATCAACGACGCGGCCGAGATCAGCCGCCGCGCCCACGCCGCCGGGGCGGTCGTGCTGCTCGACGGCGCGCAGTCGGTGCCGCATCTGGCGACGGATGTCCAGGCCATCGGCTGCGACTTCCTCGCCTTCTCGGGCCACAAGATGCTCGGTCCGATGGGAGCGGGCATGCTCTGGGGCAAGCTCTCGCTGCTCGAAGCGATGCCCCCGTTCATGGGCGGCGGCGGCATGATCCGCAAGGTGGAGCTCGGCCATTCCACCTGGGCCGACGTCCCCGCCCGGTTCGAGGCCGGAACCCCCGCCGTCGGTGACGCCGTCGGCCTCGCCGCCGCCATCGACTACCTCTCCGCCCTCGGGATGGAGCGGGTGCGCGCCCACGAGCGCGACCTGACCGCCGCCGCCCTCGATCGTCTGGCAGACGTGCCGGGGATGCGGCTCTTCGGCCCGGCCGACCCCGACCAGCGCGCCGGCGTCATTTCCTTCGAGCTCGGCGAGATCCACCCCCACGACGTCGCCGCCATTCTCGACGCGGAGAACGTCGCCGTCCGCGCCGGTCACCATTGCTGCCAGCCGCTGATGCGGGAACTCGGCGTCCCCGCCACGACCCGCGCCAGCTTCTACCTCTACAACACCGAGGAGGACGTCGACCGGCTCGTCGCCGCCCTCCACAAAGCGAACACGATCTTCGGGACGTAGCTGGCTATCGGCCGTTAGCTTTCGGCGGTTGGCTATCGGCTATCGGCTATCGGCTGTTGGTCGGTGGCAACGCTCTGTGGCGGTCGTCGTCGCGAGCGAAACCGCCTACGCCGCCCCCGCGGAAGCGAGCCCCGATAGCCGATAGCCGATAGCCAGCAACCAAAGGCTCAACTCATGGCTGAATCCCTCTACCGCGAGAACATCCTTGACCACAATCGGAACCCGCGCAACAAGGGCACACTCGACCCCGCGGACTTCACCTACGAAGACACCAACCCCCTCTGCGGCGACGAGGTCCGGATCGACGTCCGGGTCGAGGGCGATCGGGTCTCGGAGATTAAATTCAGCGGCCGCGGCTGTGCCATTAGCCAGGCCTCGGCCTCGATCCTGACGGAGTTGGTCCAGGACCGGCCGCTGGCCGAGGTGAAGGCGCTGACCAAAGACGACATCCTCGACGAGCTAGGCGTCCCGATAAGCCCCGCCCGCCTGAAATGCGCCCTGCTCGGGCTCAAGGTGCTCAAGGCGGGCATCTACGGCATCGATCAAGCTCGGGACGACGACCTCTAGCCCGGTCCCGTCCTCGCTCGGCCGAGCGCTCCGCGAACCGCCGATGACCCCCAGCCAGGGCTCTTTCGCTGCCGTCCTGGAGTGTCGACTCTCACCCAGTCGACTCTCACCCAATCGAAGGCCCACCACCGATGACCGAAAACTCTTTCGTCACCGTCGCCAGGACCGCCGACCTCGCCCCCGGCGAGATGACCTACGTCGAGGTTGGCGACGACCCCGTCTGCCTAATCAACCTCGATGGCACCTTCTTCGCGATCAATGACGTCTGCACCCATCAGGACGCGTCCCTCTCCGACGGCACGATCCTCGGCGACGAGATCGAGTGCCCACTCCACGGCGGCGCCTTCGAGATTCGCACTGGCCAGCCCGCCTCCTTTCCCGTCGTCACCCCGATCGAGACCTATCGGGTTCGGGTCGTCGGCGAAGACGTCCAGGTCGCCAAGGCCTCATAGTGCGCCCCGCCCGGTCGCCGGTCGCGAGCACCGCGGCGCGGCTCGATGATCCCCTGAGAACGGAGGGCCCACCGGCGTGACCGACGACGACCTCGCGCTCCTCCCCGGCGGTCAGGTTGATCTGATCGGCGTCCTGGGGCGCGACGAGCTGCGCCGGCGGATCACCGGCGATCGACCGCTCCTCGACGAGTGGCTCGATCTCGATCAGCAACTCCAGCCGAACGGGGTCGATCTCTCGCTCCGCCAGGTCTCCCGGCTGGATGGTCGGGGCGTCCTCGCCGCGGAAAACGTCGGTCGCCGACTCCCGACTCCAGCCCCCCTTCCGTTCGATGGCGACGGCTTCGTCGACCTTCAGCCCGGCCCGTATCAAGTCGTCTTCAACGAGATCGTTGATTTGCCCAACGACCTTATGGCCCTCGGCCGCCCCCGCTCAAGCCTCTGCCGCTGCGGGGTGATGCTCCACACGGCGGTCTGGGACGCCGGCTACCGGGGCCGCTCGACCGCGCTGCTGGTCGTCGTCAATCTGGCTGGCTTCCGCGTCCAGCGGGATGCCCGCCTCCTGCAACTCGTCTTCTTTGGTCTGGGAGAAGCGGTCGCCGAGGGGTACCGCGGCATCTACCAGGGGGAGAATTCGTCGCCGGCGACTTGACCGACTTCTCGGCGCGAGCCCCTGAACTTCTCCGGAGCGAGAAGCTGACCTGGAGCTTGTGGGGCGAAAGCCGGGACTTGGCGTGTGCCCGATCCTGCCCCCTCCGTCGGGGTGGTCGGTTCCAGTTCTCCAGGGACCGGTCCTCATCCCGGCCGCGATCGCCGGATCGGCGTCGCCCGGCCCCAAAAGGGACCGAGCTGAAGCGACGAAGCCCCCTCGAGGGGGCTGATCCGGGGGCCGGAGGGCGGCTCCCGGGGGAAGCAGAGGCGATCGAATTGATTTCGTGTCGCGAATCTGGGTGAGTGCTGCTACGTTCCGTGGGAAGCCCTCATACGAACTTCTGGTGATGGCGTTGGCTGCCTGGAAAGACGCCCTCACCCCCGGCTCCGTTCCCCCGGTCCCGTGGGCGGGAGAGGGGAGCTTGGCCGGCACCCGGAAGCGGAAAAGACCAATCGGGTTCCGGACGAGTGCTTGGGGCGCCAGGGAGAATCCGCGTTCGGACCGCTGATGGGGAACACTGGATAGAGGATCCGGTTGCACCGTGGGGCTCTGGTATCCGGGAGCGGCTCCCCTCGCCCGCCGCAGCGGGAGAGGGGTCGGGGGTGAG
>JBBSNJ010000178.1:0-6351 GCA_038232775.1 Thermomicrobiales bacterium | reverse complement strand
GCGGGGGGGCGCGGGGCGGGCGGGGGGGGGGGCGCCCGGCGGGGCGCGCCGGGGGGGGGGGGGGGCGCCCCCGCCGCGCCCCCCCGCCCCGCCGAGCCGGCCGCCCCCGCGCGGGGCCGCGGCCCGCGGCCGGAACCGGTGGCGGGTGGACGACGGTGCGGTGTCGATGCCGGAACCCATGCGAGTCTCCCTCCCTCTTCTCCCGCGGCCCCCGCCGATCGGGGACCGTGTGGCGGGGGCCGGGGTCGGTTCGCCGCCGCCGGTCCGCTGGCGAGAGCTTACCGGGGTTCTCGCGCCGGCACATCCCCCTCGGTGGCGCCGCTCGTCTCTCTTGGGCGGCTCCGGGCCGCTGGGGAGGGGGGAGAGAGTCCTAATCGGCACCGCGTCTCTTGCCGGAACGCTCGGCACGCCCGGGATGACGCGGAGGGCCGGGGGTTGCTCGGAGCAGCGATGGATCGGTCTTGGGGCGCGCGGAGCCGTCGGCGGGCAGTGCGGCGTTCTCTGGCACCGGTGATCGATCCGGCCGGGGCCGGGCGGGGCCGAGGGAACGTCGGGCGAAGCCGGGCGGTCGGAGGAGTGGCCGTCGGCGCGGGACCGGCCGTCGCCCGGACCGCTCGGGGCTGAACCCGCGAGCCGCGGCGACGAGCCCGGCGCCAGCCGGCGCGGGTTGAGGGGTGGGCGCGCGGGCGGCGAGGGAGCGGGATGAGGCTTGGTCCGTCGCGGTGCCCTCTTGCCAAGCGTTCGGCGGCGGCGCATCATGGGCGAAGCTGGAGCGGCCGAGGCTCCGGTCGGGCGAGCGTACGAAACGGGCCGTCTTGACAGCCCGGCGGGAGTTCCTTAGATTAGGGTCAACAACTGAAGAGTGCTGCCTTATCGAGAGAGGTGGAGGGAAACGGCCCTGTGAAGCCCGGCAGCCTGCGCTCGTCCTCGCGGACGGGACGCAAGGTGCCAATTCCGGCAGAGCGATCTGCGAGATAAGGGAACGGTGTGACGACGCACCCCCTGCTCCGGCGGGGGGTTTTGCGTTAAGGGCGTCGCGGACGACGGCGACGGCGCTGCCCGGCACCGGGACTCCCCCCGACTCGCCCGCGCGGTCGCCAGGAGCGACCGTCGAGCCAGGGAAGGACCGCGATGGCCGACACGGCTTTGGACGATGCGACCCAGGGGCCGACCAGCGGTCGGGAGGTGCCCGCGCCGGGCGAGTTGCCCCCCGCCGGGTCGGCGGGCCCGGGGCCCAACTGGCGCCCGCTGGTGCCGCCGCCGGGCGAACCGGGGTTCGATCTGGCGCCCGGGGGCGAGGCGCCGCTGGAGACGGCCGACCTGGGGCCGCTCGACCTGGAACTCGGGGGGCGGCTGGACGCCGTCACCCTCGCCTACCGGACCTGGGGCCGACTCAACGCGGCCGGCGACAACGCGGTCCTGGTCCTGCACGCCCTGACCGGGGACAGCCAGGCGGGGGGAGCCGGCGGCTGGTGGGGGCCGTTGATCGGCCCCGGACGGGCGCTCGACACCGATCGCGCGTTCGTGGTCTGCGCCAACGTGCTCGGTGGCTGCCAGGGGAGCCCGGGGCCGGCCTCGCCCGACCCGCTGACGGGGCGGCCGTACGGGATGCGCTTCCCGCTGATCACGATCGGGGACGTCGTCGCCGCCCAGCGGCGGTTGGTCGAGCGGCTGGGGGTCACCAAGCTGGTGGTGATCGGCGGCTCGATCGGCGGCTTCCAGGCGCTGGAGTGGGCGACGCGGCACCCGGAGCTGGTGGCGGCGGCGGCGCCGCTGGCTGCGGCGGGAGCGCTCGATCCGCAGGGGATCGCCCTGAACGAGATCGGGCGGCGAGCGATCATGGCCGACCCGGAGTGGCGGGGGGGAGCCTACGCGGCGGAGGGGGTCTTCCCGGCCGACGGGCTGGCGATCGCGCGAATGGTCGGGATGGTGACCTACCACGCGAAGGAGAGCATGGAGCTGCGCTTCGGGCGCAATCCGGCGACGCGGCCGAGCCCCTACCCGTCGTTCGGGCCGACGTTCGACGTCGAGGGCTACCTACACTACCACGGCACCTCGTTGGTGCGCCGCTTCGATGCCAATTCGTACCTCTACCTGACGCGGGCGATGGACCTCTACGACGTGGCGCGGGACGGCGGCGAGGCGCGGTGGCTGCGGGCGATCGCGGCACCGATGCTGCTGCTCGGCATCCGCTCCGACTGGCTCTTCCCGCCGGGGCCGATCCGCGCCTTGGCGGGGCGGCTCGAGGGGATGGGGAAGGCGGTGGTCTACCACGAGCTCGATTGGCCGCACGGGCACGACGCCTTCCTTAAGGAGTGGGCGACGCTGACGCCGGTGGTCGGCCGCTTTATTGGGCGGGCGCTGGCGGGAGCGGGGCGATCATGACGTGATCGGGATGGGACCGGGGGGGTGGCCCGCCGGGCGGAGGGTCGAGCGTCGACGAGGGAGGAGCGACGATGAGCGAGATTGGGTCGGAGCAGGAGGCGCTGGAGCAGACGGAGGCGACGGCGGAGGGGAGCTACGGTTTCGAGACGCTGGCGCTGCACGGGGGGCAGGAGGCGGACCCGACGACCGGGTCGCGGGCGGTGCCGATCTACCAAACGACGTCCTACGTGTTCAAGGACACGGAGCACGCCGGCAACCTCTTCGGGCTGCGGGAGTTCGGCAACATCTACACCCGGATCATGAACCCGACGACCGATGTCTTCGAGAAGCGGATCGCGCTGCTGGAAGGGGGGGTCGAGGGGGTCGCGTTCGCTTCCGGGCAATCGGCGGAGACGATGGCGATCCTGAACATCGCCCGCGCCGGGGACGAGATCGTCTCGACGACGAGCCTCTACGGCGGCACCTACAACCTGTTCAAGTACACGCTGCCGCGGATGGGGATCGAGGTCAAGTTCGTGGCGCCGGAGGCGGAGGCGGTGCGGGCGGCGATCGGGCCGAAGACGCGGGCGGTCTACTCGGAGACGGTCGGCAACCCGAACCTGGCGACGCTCGACCTGGAGGCGGTGGCGGAGGTGGCGCACGCGGCCGGGGTGCCGCTGGTGATCGACAACACGCTGCCGAGCCCCTATCTGGTCCAGCCGCTGGCGCACGGGGCCGACATCGTCGTCCACTCGGCGACCAAGTTCATCGGCGGGCACGGGACCTCGATCGGCGGGGTGGTGGTCGACGGCGGGACGTTTGAGTGGGCCGGCTCGGGCCGCTTCCCGGAGATGGACGAGCCGGACCCGAGCTACCACGGGCTGAAGTACCTGGAGACGTTCGGCAACCTGGCCTACGCGATCAAGCTGCGGGTGCAGGGGCTGCGCGACGTCGGGGCGGCGATGAGCCCGTTCAACGCCTTTCTGTTCTTGCAGGGGGTGGAGACGCTGCCGCTGCGGATGGAGCGGCACAGCCAGAACGCGATGCAGATCGCCCGCTTCCTCGGCGAGCACCCGAAGGTGTCGTGGGTCAACTATCCGGGGCTGGCGGGGCACCCGAGCTACGAGGTGGCCAGCCGCTATCACCGGAACGGGCTCTACGGGGCGATCCTCGGCTTCGGGATCAAGGGCGGGCTGGAGGCGGGGCGCCGCTTCATCGACGGCGTCGAGCTCTTCTCCCACCTGGCGAACGTGGGGGACGCGAAGTCGCTGGTGATCCACCCGGCGAGCACGACCCACTCCCAACTGGACGAGAACGCCCAGGGGCTGACCGGGGTCACGCCCGACTACGTCCGGGTGTCGGTCGGGCTGGAGACGGCGGGGGACCTGATCGCCGACCTGGAGCAGGCGCTGGACAAGGCGTGACACGGAATCCGGTTGAACTGTTCCGCCCTCGGCAGCGGGTCAAGCTCCCCTCGCTCGTGGGCGGGAGAGGGGTTGGGGGTGGGGGCCGCTCTCTGGCGAACGCCACGGAATCACCCGGATTCTGGGGGAGTTCGGCGGGCGCCGTCGCCCTGCCGCCCGGCCCTAAAGGGACCGGGCTGAAGCGACGAAGCCGGCTGAAGCCGGCTGCACCCGGCGGGGTCGGCGATCGCCGGGGGAGGAGCCCCGTTCACAGCGCGGCGTCGGCTGATACGGAATCCGGGGGAACACGTCGCCTTCCCGCGGCGACAGCCGGCTCTCATCCCCGGCCCCCTTCCCCTGGTCCCGGGCGCGGGAGCGGGGAGCTTGTCCCGCTCCCGATGGCGGAACGGTTCAACCGAAGTTCGTCTCATCCACCCCACCGGCCCTCGCCTCCCACACCCCCTCGCCCGGTGCGCGGGCGCAGGGGGACGAGCGCCCGGCCATCTCCCGGCGTCGACCGGAGCTCCTCCTACCCGGCCCGGCGGTCCCTCGGGGTAACCACCTGCCCTCCGGGAACGACCATCTCTCGGAGACGGTCCGCCGGGGACGGGGTGCCGATGGATGGTTCGAGGGGGAGGATCGGGGATGGACACCGCGACCAGCGATCGATGGAGCGAGTGGCTGCGGCGGCGCCGGTTCGGCGGCGACCCCGAAGAGCTGAGGCAAACGCTCGCCTACCTGGCGCCGATCCGCGACCGGGTGCTCGACCAAGCCGGGATCGAGCCGGGCGAGACGGTGCTCGACGTCGGCGCCGGCGATGGGCTGATCGCCTTCGGCGCCCTGGAGCGGGTCGGGCCGAGCGGCAGCGTGATCCTGAGCGATGTCTCGCGCGACCTGCTCGACCACGGGCGCGCGCTGGCGGCCGAGTTGGGGGCGAGCGGGCGCTGCCGCTTCGTCGAGGCGGCGGCGGAGGATCTGGGGGAGATCGCCGACGGTTCGGTCGACGTCGTGACCACCCGCTCGGTCTTGATCTACGTCGCCGACAAGGGGCGCGCCCTGACGGAGTTCCACCGGGTGCTGCGGCTCGGTGGGCGCGTCTCCCTGTTCGAGCCGATCAACCGCTTCGGCTACCAGGAGCCGGCCGACCGCTTCTGGGGCTACCCGGTCGGTCCCGTGGGCGACCTCGCTGGGCGGGTGCGGGCCGTCTTCCACGCCCGGCAGCCGCTCGACGCCGACCCCATGATGGACTTCGACGAGCGCGACCTCTTCCGCCTGGCCGGCGAGGCCGGCTTCGGGGAGCGGCACCTGCGGCTCGAGCTCGATGCCGCGCCGACGCCGCCCCGCCGCTGGGGGACCTTCGTCGCGACCGCCTTCAACCCCGCGATCCCCACACTGGCCGAGGCGATGGCGGAAGCGCTGGACCCGACGGAGCAGGCGCACTTCGCCGCCCAGCTACGGCCGCTGGTCGAGCGCGGGGAGGGGACATGGCCGCAAGCCCTGGCCTACCTGTGGGGGAGGAAGCGATAGCCGGGCGATGGTCCCCCCATCCGGTTCGGGCGGACCTCCGACCTCAGCGGACCGTCGCCCGGCGCCCCTTGGTGGGCGCCGACGGCGGCGGTGTTTAACCGCCGGCCGGCCGGAGCCTGACCCGGTGGCTGCCGGGTGAGAGGAGAAGGCGGCGGCCCTGCGCGGCGACGTCCGGCTCGAACCGGCCGCCGGGCGTCGTCGCCACCGCCGCGACCGGCAGTTGGAGGCGGTGGTCCGGTCCCCAATGGCCGGATGCTCGCCCCCGTCTCCCAGAGTCGGCGGACCTCGTCGCTGGTCAGGAAGGCGACCTCCGGTCGGCACTGGCTGAGCCGGCTAGCGTGGTCGGTGCAGGGCCAGCGCCGCCGTGGGCGCGTTGCCGGTTGGCCCGGTGGTTGCCGCCGGGTCGACGCTCGGGCGCGGGGCGCGGCGACACCGGCAACGGGACGCTCGGCCGGCGTTGCGTTGCGCCGCCCTGCCGCCTATCTTGAACGCGGATCGGGAGCCGTCCGAGAGGAGGCCGCCATGGCCGAGACCGACGTCGACCGCGGCGGCGAGACCGCTGCGGCGACCGCCCACGAGTCCGACGCTGTTCCCGTCTTCCACCTGCCGGTCGGCGACGACGGCGCCGTCGTGCTGCCGGCGGAGCTGCGGCGGCGGCTCGGCGTTGACCCCGGAGACACCCTCGCCGTCGCCGTCGCCGGCGGCGGCGGCGCCTTCGTCACGCGCTGGCCGGAGGAGGGAGCGGCGCCAGTGGCGGGCGAGGAAGGGCTGCCGCTGGCGGGTCTGCTGAAGGGCTACTTTGCCGACCGCGAAGACGTGCAACGCTTCCTCGACGACGAGCGGAGGGGCTGGGAGGAGCGCCTCCAGACGCTCGAACGATGAACGATCGTCCGAGCCCAGGGGCCGAGCGACACCTGCGGGGATTGATCACCCGTGCCGTCCTCACCCGGGCGCCCGTCTGCGTCGATAGCGCGCCGTTGATCGACTATCTCGCCTCGCTCGAACCGGTCAAATCCCTGCTCGACCCCGTGTTTCTTGCCCCAGACGTCCCGGTGAT
>JBBSNJ010000177.1:0-6369 GCA_038232775.1 Thermomicrobiales bacterium | reverse complement strand
CGGCGGACGCCAACCCGGCGTGGCCCGGCTCGAACGGGACCGGGCTGACGCGACGAAGCCGGCTGCCCTCGGCGGGGTCGGCGATCGCCGGGGGAAGCGCCCCGTGTAAGAGGGCTTCGTCGGTTCAGCCCGGTCCCTTGAGGGCCGGCCGGCGCGGCGACGGCCAGCCGCGCCGGCGATCGGCCGCCGAAGAGCCTGCGACCGCCGGTGCAACCCCTCGGCTCCGGGCCGAAACCGAAACTGCCCGGGAGAGAGCCCCCGTTCCCTCTTCCGCTGCGGCAGGAGAGGGGAGCCTTCCGCTGACCAAGCGCCACGGTACACCCGGATGGAGCGTCACACGCCCTGATGCCGTGTGAAAGCAGTTTAGGTCGCGGAAGGGGGTCATGCAGGAGAGGGATGGATCGTTCCGCTATTGGGAGGGGGAGCTTCTTTCCTCTCCGGCCCAGGGGACAGGGGAACGGGGGCCTGGGATGATGGCTTCTTTTCGGGAAACGGCCGCGATCACTCGGATTCGGTATCAGATGTCGTCGATCGGGGCTCCGGCCTGGCAGAGCGGACACTGGCTCGGCGGCCAGGTGTTCCACTCCAGTGGGAGGAGGATCTCGAGGGCAATTGCACGTTTCTCGAGGAGTGGGGCGATGCTGGGGAGACGACCCACCAGCGCCGCGACGGCGACGACGGTGCCGCCCGCCCGCTCGACCTCGCGACCGGCGGCGAGGGTCGCCGCGCCGGCGTTGAGCGCGTCGTCGACCAGCGCGACCCGCGACCCCGCGACGAGTGGGCGCAGCTCGTTCGGGAGGGCGTAGCGGGGCGGCGTCGTCTCGCGCCGCTCCGTCACCGGCTCGGCGTAGACGAAAGGCAGGGCCAGCTCGTGGGCCACCCAATGGCCGACCAGGGCGCCTCCGACCAATGGGCCGCAGATTAGGGCGGGCTCGTGGACGACGAGGAGAGCCGCCAATCGGCGGGCCGCGCGGTGCAGGCGACGCGGATCGGAGAAGAGGAGTCCGAGTGCCAGCCAACGGTCGCCGTGGTCGCCCGACTCGTAGCGGAAGTGTCCGGGGCGCCAGAATCGTTCGGCGTCCGCGGGCAGGACCAAGCCGGAGTTCCTGATTGTGTCGATCACGGGGATCGGATGGTGACCGAAGCCGCCCCCAGCCGTGGGGTCAGGGTCGGGGCGGCCTTCCCACGGGCGTGGTTCGGTTCTCGTTCGCCCGCGGTCCAGGTTTCGCCGCCGCCGGGCTGGGGAACGTGGAGTGCCAAGTCGGCCATGAGCAGAACGTAGGGAAGCCGTCGAGGTCGCGCTCGACGGCTTCCCCGCTCGGCTGCGGCTATTGGCACACCCACTCGTTCCGCCGCCCGACCGACCACATCCAGGCCGCGGCGTTGGCGTTGGCGACCGGATCGAAGATGTCCTGATCGGCGTAGGGCGTCGTCTGCCAGGTCGAGCGGATGAACTGGAAGAGCCCGTAGGAACCGGACGGATTGACGGCGTTCGGATCGAGGTTCGATTCGCATCGGGCGACACGCAGCATGTCCCCCGGCGGCTGGTTGTAGCGGTCGGCCGCTCGCTCGATGATGCGGACGATCTCCTGCTGGCTGTCGGGCTCCGGAGCGCGGTCCGCGCGGGGGGAGCGTCCGCCGCCGCCCCCGACCCCGGAGGGCGCCGGCGGCGCCAGGGCCGGCTCTGGATCGGCCGGCGTGCTGAGGTACTCGTCGGCGACCCACCCGATCTGGCCCCGGTATTCGACCCGCTGGAAGCCGTTCTCCATGACGCCGGTGAGGATCAAGCGCTCCCCGGCCGGGATCGCGCCCACGGCCGTCTCGTTCGCGCTCGGCCCAGCCCGGAGCGGGAGGTCGACGCGGGCGAAGGCGACCCCAGAGCCGGGCCGGGCTGTGCGGACCGGGACCGCCGTCCCGAGCGGCGGCGCCTCCGCCGCCGGCTGCGACGGCTCGGCCAAGAAGTCGCGGTGGACCCAGCCCAGGATGCCCATAAAGTCGGCCGAGACGAACCGACCGCGGGTCGTCCCCGTTTGGGTCAGCGTGCTCCCCTCGGGCACGTAGAAGAGGACCGCGGCGCTCGTATCGGGCGCGGCGAAGAGGCTCAGGTCGTCGGCGGCGGTGGCGGGACCCCAGGTCGTCGGCAGCGCGGGCTCGGTCGCGAGATCGTCATCGTCGGCAGCTTCCTCGGCCTGTTCATCATCGCCGGCCGCGGCGCCCTCCGGCTCGGACGTCGGCGCCGCCTCCAGTTCGGCCGCGGGGGTGGTCGCGGGGTCCGGTTCGGTCGCTGCGGCGGCGGTGGGCGCCGACTCCGGCGTCCCGCTCTCGGCCGCCTCGGGACTCGTCTCGATGGTCGATTCTGTCTCGGTGGCCGCCGTCGCCGCCGGTGCCTGGGTCGTGGCCGGGGTGGCGGTCGCGGCCGAAACGTTCGTCGCCGTTGGCGAAGGCGCGGCCTCGGTTGGGGGCGCCGAGGCAGGCTCGATGGCCGTGTCGATCGCCGTTGCAATCGCCACCGGATCGTCGCCCGCGCCGGCGATCGCCGTCAGGATCAGCTCGGCACCGGTCGCGGTCGGGGCGGCACCGTCGGCGGCGGGCGCGACCGTCGCCGGCTCCTCGGTCGCCGGGGCCGGCTCGGGCACGATCGTCGCCGTCGGTTCGACCAGTGCGGTTTCGGCCGGCTCCTGGATCTCGGCCGGACTCGTGGGAGCCGGAGGGACCGGGGTGGTGACCGTCGGAATCGATTCCCCGGCGGGAGCGGCATCGACTGTAGCGGGATCGACCCTCGTCTCCCCCGCTGCCGGACCCGCCCCTGGATCGGACTTGGTGATCGTCAGCGCCTGAGCTTCGAGCCAGCCGGCGAGACCGTCGTAGCTGACCGGGTAGGCCTCCCCTTCC
Source organism: Thermomicrobiales bacterium (assembly GCA_038232775.1). Classification (GTDB taxonomy): domain Bacteria; phylum Chloroflexota; class Chloroflexia; order Thermomicrobiales; family UBA6265; genus JBBSNJ01. Next base: position 3,477 of record JBBSNJ010000177.1, on the reverse strand, counting down.
GGCGGACCGGTCAGTTCGACGCTGGCGCCGGTCGGCACCGGCGCCAGCGCCGGGGCATCGGCCTCCGGCCCAGCTCGGAGCAGGGTATCGAATGCGGCGACCGCGGTCTCGGCCGCGAGCGTCTGCCGGGGGGCTATAACCGTGGACACGATGACGATCGTCAGCGCGAGCAAAATGCTCGCGACCGACGCGAAACGAGGTGGCATCTGCTGTTCCCTCCCCTCCATCCCAGTGGGACTTCACTGATGCCGTGCTTGCGCACTTCAGATTCGGTTTGGTCGCATCCTAGCCGCACTGACCCCATTATGCAACCTCTCCTCAGTCCTATCCGGACGCCCATCCGCCTCTTGTGACACTGTCACAGCTTCAGTCTTCCATCAGGTTCGCCGTTTTTCTCCCGGGCTGGGCTGGCTTTCCAACAGTGGTGTGTCAGCGTGGCACCACGGGCGAAGAGAAAAGAACGTCTTGCTCGGCGACCTCGCCGCGTCAAGGATTTAGGCTCGCTTTGATGGGTGTCCGGGGGGCTACGGCGTGGTCGTCTCGCCGAGCTCGACTAAGGCGTTGACCTCGGCCAAGGTCGGCAGCGCGCGCTGGGCGCCCAGGGTACGGATCGCGAGCGCCCCGACCGCGTTCGCGAACCGCCCCACCCGCGGCCAGTCTTCGTCGTCCCAGCGGCGGGCGACGCCGTAGGCGACCCCGGCCGCGAACGCGTCGCCGGCCCCAGTCGGATCGACGACGGGGACGACCCAGGCGGGGATTTGCCACCGGTCGGTCTCGGTCACGATCCGGCAGCCGTTGGCGCCGCGGCTGACGACCGCGGCTCGCAGGGTAGAGCCCCGCATCCGCGACTGGAGGGCGGCCGAGGCGTCGGCCAGGGTCCAGGTGCCGGTGACCGTCAGTAGATCGCGCTCGCCGCCGACGATCACGTCGTGGCGGAGCACCAGGTCGAAGGCGTCGGGGACCGTGCCGTCGGCGAGGTAGGAGTGCGTGCCGAGCAAGCGGGTGCGGGGGAGGGTGTGGGCTGGGAGATCGAGCAGGAAGCGGCGCAATGGCAGGTCGGCGATGTCGAGCACCACGGCGTCGTGGCCGAAGATGGCGGCGACGTCGAGCCGGTCACCCCGCCGCAGCTCGGCGCCGCGGTGCCAGTAGATGGTTCGGTCGAGCGGCTCGCGGCTGACGACCACGGTCGAGCGGTCGGTCCGCTCCCCGGCGTGGGTTGCCAGCCAGGCAGTGTCGACCCCCTCCTCGGTCAGCGTCCCCCGCAGGGTTGCTCCCTCGGCGTCGTCGCCGACCGCCGACGCGAGAGCGACGCGGGCGCCGAGTCGGGCGAGGGCGACGGCGGTGTTGGCGGTCGTGCCGCCGGGGAGCGAGACCTCCTGGTCGACCACCGCGGAGGTGCCGACCTCGGGCGAGCGCGGCACCGCCAGCAGCGTGTCCCAACTCGTCATCCCGACCGCGGCGATCCGCGGCCCCGGCGCCCGGCGGGGGGCGGTCTCGGGATCGCTCACGACGCGGCGCGAGAGCGGACCGTGCGGGACGGGGCACCGCCCCTGATCGGCGGTCGGAGCGGGGGGCAGCGGAGCCGGGGAGATCTCGGGGCCACGGCCGCGAGCGAGATCATCTCCAGGATCAGGCCATCGTTCCCCGGGAGCGTCAGGGCGGTCTCCCGATTGGAGGAGCCGAGGGAACCGATCGCCGGGCCGTCCCGGCCGATCAGCTTCGAGCCGCGCTCGATCAACCGAACGGCGGCGGACGGCGACGGGCCGAAGTCGTCTTCCCGGAACGGCAGCCGCGTCCTCCTAGCCCAGGTGTCCCAGACCGTCGAGTTCGCCGTCCGCGCCGGCCGCGGCTCGCTGCCCGGCGGGAGACCTGCCCGCGGCAGGTCGTCCGGCTCGATGACCGGTCGGGTATCGGGGAGGTGGGCTGTGCAGCAGGGGCTGGACCAACGAACCAGCGAAATCCGCGCCGGCCGGCGGCTGTCGTCGGCGAAGTGCCGATGGGCGCCGACGCGGGTGCTGGCGTGGCTGGCCAACGCCAGGCGGCTGACGTTGCTCGGATGATCGACCGCGATCCGGCGGCAGGGTGCCACCGCGCTCGCGGCATAGCTCGGCCGAACCGGGAGCGGGGGCGAGAGGGGGTGATTGAAGTCGATCAACGCGTCCTCGGTCGTCGCAGTGTGCTGCGGTGGTCCGCCGGGGGCGGCGAGCGGGCAATCGTGGGAGCGTCCGCCACCTCGTTGCCGATCCAGCCCGGCCCGGCCCGATGCTCGCACAGCCGTCGGGAGCGAGCAAGCGGCGGCATCCAGGCGGCGAGAACGGGAGGGAGCGTCACCGATTCCGCCGTCGTTGCGTCCGCCCGGTCGGGGAGGTGAAGACCGACCGATCGTCGCGGGCGGGGGTTAGGATAGGCTTCGCCCCGGTCTCGCGACGGCGAGCGGCAGGGCAGAGCCAGCGGCGGCGGCGAGAATTGGGCGGCCTCGCCAACGACTCCTCACTCGCTGCGGGGCGAGGAGTGGTCCCCTGGTCCGGGGTCTGGGGGAGACTGATCGGCGCCGTGGCTGTCTGGGCGCCGGGGCGCGACCTGCTCGGGCCGACCGAGCGAGAGAGAAGGAGTCGGCGCGATGGCCACCACGAGTCCGGACGTCCTGATCGTCGGCGGCGGCGTGATCGGCGGCGCGATCGCCTACGAGCTGGCGCGGCGGCAGGTCTCGGTCACGCTCGTCGAGCGCGGTCCGATCGGGGGCGAGGCGTCGGGCGCTTCGGCCGGGATCATCTCGCTGCCGAACGCACCGGACTGGCGCCCGGAGCGGATCGAGCTCGGGCGGATCAGCCTGGAGCGCTACCCCGCGCTCGTCGCCGAGCTCGAAGAGCGGACCGGGTTGGCGATCGAGTACCGGCGGCCGGGGGAGCTCTCGGTCGCGGTCGACGAGCCGCACCTGGCGCGGGAGCGGTCCCTGGCCGACTGGCAGGTCGGGCTCGGCTACCGGGTGGAGGAGTTGACCCCGGCCGAGGCCCGGCGGCTGGAGCCGGCGCTGCCCCGCGGCCTGCTCGGGGCGTGGCTCGCCCGCGACGTCGGTTCACTCTCCGTCCAGCGGCTGACCCGCGCCCTGGTCACCGCCGCCGAGGCGCTCGGGGCGACCGTGCTGCCGGAGACGCCGGTTGGTGAGCTGCTCCACGAGGGCGGCCGGGTGACGGGTGTTCGGTTGTTCGGGCGCGAACTGACGGCCGGCACGACCGTGCTCGCGACCGGGGCCTGGACTCGCTTCTTCGGCGACGCGCTGGCCGCCCCCCTCCCGACCAAACCGGTCAAGGGGCAACTCCTCGCCTTCGCCAACGCGCCCCTCCGGCCGCGCCACCTGCTCGCCGGCCACGGCGGCTACGTTCGTCCCCGGCTCGACGGGACGACGGTGGTGGCCGCCACTCAGGAGGAGGACGCTGGCTTCGACCGGCGCGTCACCGGCCACGGCACCGCCTGGCT
>JBBSNJ010000176.1:0-6377 GCA_038232775.1 Thermomicrobiales bacterium | reverse complement strand
GCCTCCCCCCCGATCGCTCCCCCTCCGCTCGCGGCGACCCACCCCCTCGCCTCGCCGCCGACTACGTCGCCTCCATGACCGACCGCTACGCCATCGACCTCTACGAATCCCTCTTCGTCCCCCGCCACCGCTCGGCGTAGCTTCGCGCTATCGGCTATCGGCTCGAGACTGTCAGCTTCTGGCCAAAGTCGTGGAGGAGCGCACGAGGACAATGCCGCTGAGCATGCGGACGACAAACACGTGGCCGATAGCCGATAGCCAAGAGACAGGAGCCAACCATGGCCCGCGATGCCGTCGCCGAAGTCCGAGAGCGCACCGACATCGTCGAGCTGATCGGCGGCTACGTCGGTCTCAAGCGCGCGGGCCGGTCCTACAAGGGAGTCTGCCCCTTCCACCAGGAGAAGACGCCGTCGTTCGTCGTCTTTCCCGACTCCCAGAACTTCCACTGCTTCGGCTGCGGCAAAGGGGGGGACGCTTTCACCTTCTATCAGCAGGTCGAGCACGTCGATTTCCGCGAATCCCTCCAGGAACTCGCCCGCCGCGCCGGCGTCGAGCTGGCCGACGCCCCCCGCGTCGCCCCCGAGGTCGACGCCCACCGCGCCCGCCTGATCGAGCTCAACGAACTGGCCGCCACCTTCTTCGCCAACGTCCTCCAGAACAGCCAGGCCGGCGCTCCCGGCCGCGCCGTCGTCGCCCAACGCGGCCTCACCCCCGAGATCGTCGCCCGCTTCGGCCTCGGCTACGCGCTGGACCAGTGGGACGCCCTCCTCCGCTACCTTGTCCAGCGGGGCATCGACCCCGACCTCGCCCACGAGGCCGGCCTCCTCCAGAAGCGCGACTCCGGCGGCCACTACGACCGCTTCCGTAACCGCCTCGTCTTCCCGATCCGGACCCGCGACGGGCAGGTCGTCGGCTTCGGCGCCCGCGCCCTCGGCGACGCCCAGCCCAAGTACCTCAACTCCCCCCAATCGGCCATCTTCGACAAGAGCAGCCTCGTCTACGCCCTCGATCTGGCCAAGGACGAAGCGCGCCAGCGCGACCAGATCGTCGTCGTCGAAGGCTACATGGACGCCATCGCCGCCCACCAGTTCGGCCACCCGAACGTCGTCGCCGCCATGGGCACCGCCGTCACCGAGGCCCAGATCGCCCAAGTCAAGCGCCTGAGCAAGCACATCGTCCTCGCCCTCGACGCCGACACCGCCGGCCAGATGGCGACCCTCCGCTCCCTCGAGTCGCTGCCGAATGCGCTCGACGGCGACGCCGTCCCCGTCCCCGGTCCCGACCTGATCGTCCGCTTCGAGCGCAAGCTCAACGCCGAAATCGCGATCGTCCGCCTCCCCGAAGGCAAAGACCCGGACGAGCTGATCCGCAAGTCGCCCGAGCGCTGGCCCGAGGTCGTCGCCTCGGCCCAGCCTTTCCTCGACTTCTACGTCGACGCCGTCACCGCCGCCGTCGCGCCCGACGACCCGCGGGCGAAGTCGGCCGCGGTCAAGCGCGCCGTCCCGATCCTGGCCAACGTCGCTGATCGGATCGTCCAGTCGCACTACGCCGGCCTCCTCGGCCTCCGTCTCGGTCTCGACCAAGGGCTGATCCTAGCCGAGGTCCGGCGCTCCGCCCTGCGCACCAGCACCGGCGCCGGCCCGGCCGGCCCTCCCCTGCCGGGCACGGCAGCTCCCGCCAAGACCTCGCGGGAGGACCACCTGATGGCCCTCCTCCTCAAGCACCGCGCCATCTGCCGCCCGGTTCTCGACCTCGTCGCCGCCGACGACCTCCTCGATGGCCGCAACCGCGAGCTGCTCGCCCTCCTCCAGGACGACCGCATCCCGTTCGACCTCGCCCCCGAGGCAATCGTCGCCGGCCTCGACGACCTCGTCGCCGACCACGCCGACGCCCTCCTCGCCACCCTCGAAGGCAAGCCGGCCCAGTTCCCCGGCCAGATCGAACGCGACGCCCACCAGGCCCTCGACCACCTCCGCCGCGACCGCTTCCACTACCTGATGCGCCAGCTCCAGGCCGCCATCCAGTCCGCCCAGCAGACCGCGGACGACCAGAGCCTCAAAGACGCCAGCGACCAACTCGCCGCCCTCTCGGCCGGCCTCAGCCGCTTCGACCCCCCCAAGAGCCCCTACTTCCGCGACACCCGCGACGACGCCTTCGTCCGCCCCTAACTACCCCCGGCTCACCCGCGTTCCAGGCGACGGCTTCGTCTTCCTCCAGAGCGGCCCCATCCAACGCCCGGTTTCCCACCGTGCCTCGAAACGAGCGGGAACGAGGATGGGCATCGTCCAGGAGCGGAACGCTGCAACAGGACGCGGCTCGACGCGATCTACGATTGAAACGAAAACCGGTTGAACAGTTCCAGTATCGGGCGCTGGACCTGCCCCCCTCTCCCGCGCACGGGAGAAGGGCTGGAGGTGAGGAATTCTGGCGGGAGTTGGAAGCCTTCACCCGGATTCCGCATCACGGCCTCAGCGCCGCCGCCACAGCCCCGATCAGCCGCTGATCGTCCTCCGCCAACACCGTCCGCAGATCGAGCAGCAGCCGCCCGTCCTCGATCCGGCCGAACACTCCCGGCGTCCCCACCCGGAGCCGCTTCGCCAAACCGTCGACGTCGTCCGCCGCGATCGCGACCGCCCAACTCGGCAGCCGCTCCCCCGGCAGCGATCCTCCCCCGACCGTCGCCGTCGTCTCGGCGAGCGCGACCCCGACGCCGTCCTCCGCCAAGCCGTCCCGCAACCGCTCTGCCCGCTCCCTCAACGATTCGGAAGCCGCCGCGATCATCCGCCAGACCGGGATCTTCGCCTCGGCTTCCCCCCGGACATAATGGCGCAAGGTCGCCGCGATTCCCGCCGAGCACGTCTTGTCCGCCCGCACCGCCCGCGCCAGCGGGTGCCGCGCCACCCGCGCCACCCACTCCGCCCGTCCGACGATGATCCCCGCCTGCGGACCCCCGAGCAGCTTGTCCCCGCTCGCCATCGCCAGGGTCGCGCCGGCTTCGAGACTCTCCCGGAACGTCACCTCCGGCGTCAACCCGAAGCGAGCCGTCGCCAGCAGCGCCCCGCTGCCGATGTCCTCCAACACCGGGACGCCCCGTTCGCGGCCAAGATCGGCCAACTCGGCGGTCGATGCCGCGTGGACGAAACCGACGATCTGGAAGTTGCTCGGATGCACCTTCAGAAAGGCCGCGGTCCGCTCGTCGGTCGCCTCAGCGTAGTCGCCGGCGTACGTCCGATTGGTGGTCCCCACCTCGACCAGCTCCGCCCCGCTCTGGCGCAGCACGTCGGGCACCCGAAACCCTCCCCCGATCTCGACCGCCTCCCCCCGCGAGACCACGACCCGCCGGCCCGACCCCACCGCCGACAACACCAGCAGCACCGCCGCCGCGCAGTTGTTGACGACCAGCGTCGCCTCAGCCCCGGCAAGCACCCGCATCAGGTCGGAGATCTCCCGCATCCGCCCCCCGCGCTCGTTCGACTCCGGCTCGATCTCCAGCGGCACCGCTCCCGCGGCCGCCGTCGCCATCGCCGCCGCCGTCTCGGCGCTGACCGGCGCCCGCCCCAAGTTGGTGTGGATGATCACCCCGGTCGCGTTCAGCACCGCCGCCAAGCGCGGTCGCTCGAACGCGGTGACCGCCGCGACCGCCCGCGCCGCGACCGCCTCCCGCGTCGTCTCGGCACCGGCCGCGATCCGCCGCCGCTCCTCCGCCAGCACCCCCCGCAGGAGCACCATCAAGGCATCGTCCCCGACGGCCGATCCCCGATCTCGCGCGACCCGAGCCAGCGCCGAGACCGACGGCAGAGCGCGGAACCGCTCGTCTCTGGTCGGCGTCGACCCGTCCGCCTGCCCTCGCGCCGCCGGTGTTCGTTCCGCCATCCGCGAACCCCGCTCGCCCGCCGCACCAAAACAGAAGCGGGAGCGGCCAGTTGGCCGCTCCCGCGTCGTCGATGGTCGGGGAGAGAGGATTCGAACCTCCGGCCTCAGCGTCCCGAACGCTGCGCGCTAACCGGGCTGCGCTACTCCCCGAACGCGGCAACGATAGCACACCGATCCAACTCCCGCCAACGTCCCGAGAGGGCGCCCCGGCACCGTGGGGCGCTCCCGATTCCCGGCGTCCCTCCGGCCCCCCGGCCGCCACCCAGCGATCCCGCCGCACGACGCCCTGGCCGCGCCGCCCATCCTGCACGCAGGTCGCGACGCCCGGAACCCCACGGGCCGAAGGGCGCTTCTTGACGCTGCGACCTCCTCGCTTGTGCTAGCATCCCCGGTACGGTGGGGCCCGGCGCCCGCCCAGCCCGCGTAGCTCAGCGGATAGAGCGCCACCGTCCTAAGGTGGGCGTCGGGGGTTCGAGTCCCTCCGCGGGCGCCCCTTCGCCGCCGAGATTCCGCTTCCCGATCTCGCCTCTCGTCCCCCCCACCCCCTCGCTCCCCCCCCGCCCGACCCGACGGAAGGAGACGCCCGTGGACCTGCGCATCCGCGGCAACGGCCTGACCATCGGCGACGACCTCAGGGCGTTCGCCACCGACCGCACCGCCAAGCTCGACCGCCTCCTCGACCGCGTCGTCGACGCCAAGCTCGAGCTGCGCGCCAACCACCATCGGACCGGGCCGGACACCGTCACCGCCCAGCTGACGATCCAGACCGGTCGCCGGCTCCTCCGCGCCGAGGAGCACGACCGGGACGCCCGCGCCGCGGTCGACCGGGTCGTCGACAAGCTCTCTCGCCAGGTCCGCCGCTTCAACGATAAACAGGCGGACCGGAAACGCCCCCAGCCCGATTCGATCCGCACCCTCGACCCGGCTGGGGACGGCTCGGCCTCCTCCTTCCCCGACGGCGGTGCCGACGACCGTCTCTCTGACGGCCAGGCGGACGATGAGGATGTTGTCCCCGCCGTCGTCCGTACCAAGCGGTTCGACCTCAAGCCGATGGACGTCGCCGAGGCGATCGAGCAGATGGAACTGCTCAACCACGACTTCTATCTCTTCCAGAACGCCGCCGAGAACGGCCTCAACGTCGTCTACCGCCGCCGCGACGGCTCCTACGGTCTCCTCGCCCCCATCCATCCCTGAGCTCCGCCGGCGACCGGTTCCGACGAACTTCGGGTCATCGCGTCGGGTCCCCTCTCTCGCTCCGGCGGGAGAGGGGATCAGGGGGTGAGGCCCGGCGCCGCGGCAATACGCTCCCCCCTCTCCCCGCCCCCCTGGTCCCGTCGCTCTCCCCCCGAGCCGCCGGCTCGGCCGCGGGCACTCCAACGCCACCTTTGCTATCATCCCGTAAGTTGCTTCGCTTTCGAAGGTGGCGCTGGAATCTCGATCCGAACGCCGCCCCGCCGCGAAGCCACCAGCCCGTCGTCTCGTCGCCGGCCCCCACTGTCGAGGGGCTCCCGGTTCGTCGCGAAAGGTTCGCCCCACCGTGACCCTCTCCGGGTACCAGGGGCCGTCGGTCTTCGGCTTCGAGACCGACGGGCTCCGCCGCGTCGCCCAAGTGTCCGTCCATACATCGCCGCTCGCGACGCTCGGCGGCAAGGACGCCGGCGGCATGAACGTCTACGTCCGCGACCTCGCCTGCCACCTCGCCCGCCTCGGTCTCGCCGTCGATGTCTTCACCCGCCGCACCACGCCCGACGCTCCCGAAGTCTCCGAAATTTGCCCCGGCGTCAATCTGATCTCGATCAGCGCTGGCCCTCCCGAACCGCTCGACAAGAACGCCCTCTTCCCCTTGCTCCCCGAGTTCGCGACCGAAATGGCGCTCTACTCCCTGCGCGAAGGCGTCCGCTACGACGCCCTCCACGCCCACTATTGGCTCTCCGGTTGGGTCGCCCATCTCGTCCGCCGGTACTGGGATACGCCCTTCGTCCAGATGTTCCACACCACCGCCCACATGAAGAACGCCGTCAACGGCGTCGCCGACCGCGAGTCGGCTGTCCGCCTCCGCACCGAGCGCCAGCTCCTCGACCTCGCCGATGGTCTGATCGCCGCGAACCCCGACGAGCGCGCCGATTTGATCTGGCGCCTCGGCTCCCCCACGGACAAGGTCTGCACCGTCCCCCCCGGCGTCGATCTCGATCTCTTCTCACCGCGCGAGCGCGCCGCCTCCCGCGCCGCCCTCGATCTCGATCCCCGAACGCCGACCGTCCTCTTCGTCGGCCGAGTCGATCCGATCAAGGGGATCGAGACGCTGTTGGAGGCGACCCGGCTCCTCGCCGCCGACCCCTCGCTCCCAGCCCCGCCGACCGTCCTCTTCGTCGGCGGCGACCTCGACCCCGGCGGAGCGCCGATCGGCCCCCTCGCCGCCGTCGAGGCCCAGACCCGCGCCGCCGGCATCGCCGATCGCGTCCGCTTCGTCGGCGCCCAGCCCCAGGACCAGCTCCCGATCTTCT
>JBBSNJ010000175.1:0-6414 GCA_038232775.1 Thermomicrobiales bacterium | reverse complement strand
CGTCGGCGCGGTACGGCCGGAGCCGCAGGCGCGACGATCCCAGCTCGTCCGGCAGCGGGATCAGGGTCGGCCGGGGCGTCTCGGACACGGGATCGCTGCTCCAGAGGCGGTTGGCCGCGGGCCGGCCGAGCCGACCGGCCGTCCGGCTCCGCTCGCCCCGGAGCGCGGCGGGTGGGGTCGGGGGAGGGGAGGCAGTGACGGATCTCCGGCGGGAGCGGCGCCGATCGACCCCGCCGGCGGCGCGGACCTCGCCGGGGCGGCGGTCATTCGGCGGCGGGGCCTTCCGCCAACCGGCGCCGCACCTCGGCCAGGAAGGGGTCGATGTCGAACGGCTTGAGGACGACGGTGATCCCCATCTCGGTCAGGTAGTCGCGCGCCTCGCGCATCATCCGCACGGCCGCCGTGCAGATGATCACCGGCAGCCCGGCCGTCGCCCGCGTCAACCGGAGTTGCTGGAGGAAGGTCCAGCCGCGGTCCTCGCCGCCGAAGAGCATGTCGAGGATGATCAGGTCGGGGGCCAAGATCTGGAGGTCCGAGAGGTCGGCCACCGGGTAGGTGAGGGTCGAGACGCGGTAGCCTTCGTCCGTCAGCAGGTCGCGGAAGAGGTCGAGCATCGACTCTTCGTCGTTGATCACCACGACGTGGGGCGGAGCGGGTTCTCGGTTGGCCATCGTTGGCTCCCGTGCTGCGCCCCGGCGGGCTCGACATCCGGGGGCCACCAGGCAACCCCCCCTTCCCAATGTCGGAGGTATCCTACCGATCTTTGGCGGTGGCCGCGACCGTCCGGGGGCGGCACCCCCCGCGATCAGCGACGGTCGGCGGCGGGGAGCGAGGAGGAGCGGCGGATGGCGGCGGAGTTGCCGCGTTCGGCGGACGTGGTCGTCGTCGGCGGCGGGATCGTCGGGGCGAGCACGGCCTGGGAGCTGGCCAAGCGCGGCGCCGGCCGGGTGCTCCTGCTCGAGCGGAGCGTCGTCGGCGCCGGGGCGAGCGGGCGGACGGGTGCCCTGCTGCGGCGCCACTATTCGAACCGGCCGGAGGCGACCCTGGCCCAGGCGGGGTGGGAGACGTACGCCCGCTGGCCAGATGTCGTCGGCGGCGACCCGGTCCACACCCCGAGCGGGCTGGTCGTGATCGTCGACACCGGTCCCGGCTTCGAGGGCAACCTCGACCGGCTGCGGCGCAACGTCGCCCTCCAGAACGGGGTCGGCATCCCCTCCCGTCTGATCTCGGCGGCCGAGCTGCGGACGTTGCAGCCGGGCGCCCGAGTTGACGACCTGAGCGCCGCCGCCTTCGAGCCCGACAGCGGCTACGTCGACGCGATCGCGGCGACGCGGGGGATGGCGCGGGCGGCCGAGCGGGCGGGAGCGACGGTCGTCGAGGGCTGCGCCGTGCTCGGGATCGAGACGGCGGGAGATCGGGTCGTCGGGCTGCGCACCGCCGGCGGGAGGGTGGAGACCGGGACCGTGGTCTGCGCCGCCGGACCGTGGTCGGACGCGTTGCTCGCGCCGATCGGGGTCGGGGTGCCGGTCGAGGCGCTGCGGGTGCAGGTGGCGGTGTTGCAGCGGCCGCTGGCGATGGCGGGGGAGCCGTTCGTCTGGCTCGATACGATGGTCGGGTTCTTCTGCCGACCCTGGGGGGCGGGGCGGACGCTGGTCGGTCTCGGCGGCGGCGAGCAGCACGACCCGGTCGATCCGGACGCCTTCGAGGAGCGAACCGACGCCGGCTACGGCGCGCTGGCGGCGGCGACGATCGCCCGCCGGATGCCGGCGATGGCGGGGGCCGCCGCCCTCCACGGCCACGCTGGGCTCTACGACATGACCCCCGACGGCCACCCGATCCTCGGCGGCGCGGGAAGCTCTGGGCCGGGGGGGCTGTTTCTGGCGCTCGGCTTCAGCGGGGCGGGATTCAAGAAGGGGCCGGCGGTCGGCCGGGCGCTGGCCGAGCAGATCGTCGATAGACGGTCCGCCTTGGTCGATCTGACCCCGTTCCGGCTCGACCGATTCGCCGGCGACGGTTGGCGCCAGCCGTGGAGCGAGACGGAGTACGCCACCCGGACCGACTTCGGCCACCGCTTCTGAGGCCGCGATCGGCGCCGTCGGGCGTCGTGCCCGTCGCGACCGGGGGCCACGTCCCGCAGCGGCCGGCAGCTACAGGCTTCCCGGTCGGAGAGGAGCGAGCGATGGCGACCGTCCTTCGATTCCCGACGCGGGCGACCGGGCTGACCCAAGAGGAGCGGGGGGGGAAGTGCGGGCGGTCGTGCCAGCGTCGCCCGGCCCGGAAGGGACCGGGCTGAAGCGACGAACCCGGCTGAAGCCGGCTCGAGCTCGTGCCACCTGGCGAATTCGGTGCTCGCGTTGCCGCCAGCCCCGTTTACGGGGCTTTGTCGCTTCAGCCCGGTCCCTTTAGGGCCGGGCGACGCCGATGCGGCGACCGTCTCCCTCCACCCTTTACGCGGAATCCGGTTGCACTGTTCCGTCGTCAGGAGCGGGAACGTCCCCGCTCTCTCGCGCACGGGACCGGGGGAAGGGGTCCGGGGGGGAGGGTCACTTTCCGGGAAGCGAAACCGGTCACCCGCTCCCCGATTACCCCGCCAACCGCTCGATGATCGCGTCGGCCATCCCCGAGGTCCCGGCCGCCTTGGTCGGGTCGCGGTCGGGTCGGAGGTCGTAGGTGACGCGTTCTCCCTTGCCGATCACGGCGGCGACGGCGTGCTCGACCCGCTCGGCGGCGGCGCGTTCGCCCAGGTGGCGCAGCATCAGGGCGCCGGCCAGGATCATCGCCGTCGGGTTCGCCTCGTCCTTGCCGGCGTGGCTCGGGGCCGAACCGTGGATTGGCTCGAAGACGGCGGCGTCGGGTCCGATGTTGCCGCTCGGGGCGACGCCGAGGCCGCCGACCATGCCGGCGACCAGGTCGCTGACGATGTCGCCGTAGAGGTTCGGCATCACCAAGACGTCGTACGCCTCCGGCTTCTGCATCAACTGCATGCACATGTTGTCGACGATCCGGTCGTTGAAGGCGATCGCCGGGTACTCGGCGGCGACCTCCTCCGCCACCCGCAGGAAGAGCCCGTCGGTGAACTTCATGATGTTCGCCTTGTGGACCGCCGTCACCTGCCGCCGGCCGTTGGCGACGGCGTAGTCGAAAGCGTAGCGGACGATCCGCCGCGACTCCTCCTCGGTGATCACCTTGATGCTGATCGCCGCCGCCGGGTCGACCGGCTTCGGGCTGCGCGCGTTGATGCGGCCGATCACGTCGGCCGCCTCCGGCGTCCCGGCGTCGAACTCGATCCCGGAGTACATCCCCTCCAGGTTCTCGCGGACGATCACCAGATCGACGTCGGCGAACACGCTGCGGACGCCGGCGATCGTCTTGCCCGGCCGCAGGTTGGCGTAGAGGCCGAGCGCCTGCCGCAGCCCGACGTTGACGGAGCGGAACCCCTTGCCGATCGGGGTCGTGATCGGCCCCTTGAGGCCGACCTTGTTCCGGCGCACCGAGTCGAGCGTCGCCTCCGGCAGCACGTCGCCGTGCCGCTCCAGGGCTTCGATCCCGGCCTCGGCTTCCTCCCACTCGAAGCCGACGCCGCTGGCGTCGAGCACGCGGCGGGTCGCCTGGGAGACCTCCGGGCCGATGCCGTCGCCGGGGATCAGGGTGACGGTGTAGCGGGTGGTCGCCATCGAATCGCCTCCTCGGTCTCGCCTCGGTCGTTCCTCGTGGGGCGGATTGTCGCACGCCCATGACCGCGGCTCGGGGTTCGGCCCGATGGTGGTCGGGGCGGGTGGGCGCGGCCGGACTCGATGAGGAGTCGGGCCGCGGGGGGGGAGCCGGCGGCGGAGGGGTCTGGCGGGAGGGTCGGCGCCGGCGGCATGATTGGCGCGATGGTTCGGGGACGATCGCGACCACGGTCGAGGGCGAAGGCGAGGCGCGGCTCCGGCTAGGGCCGCGGAGGAGAGAGGGACGGATGACCGAGGCGGAAACGTCGTTGGCGGCGGGGGCGGGGCCGGGGCCGGGGTCGGTGATGCTGGTGATCCTCGACGGTTGGGGGATCGGGCGGGAGGAGCCGGGGACCGCGGTGCTGGCGGCGGCGACGCCGACGATGGACCGGCTCTGGGCGGAGTATCCCCACGCGACGCTGCGCTGCTCGGGGGAGGACGTCGGGCTGCCGGCCGGCCAGATGGGGAACTCGGAGGTCGGGCACCTGAACCTGGGGGCCGGGTTCGTCGTCCACCAATGGCTGACGCGGCTCGACCGCGCCATCGCCGACGGCGAGTTCGTCGCCAACCCGACCTTCCCCGCCGCGATCGCCCACGCCGCGGCTCACGGGGGGACGCTCCACCTGATGGGCTTGGTCGGCGACGGCGGTGTCCACGCCCATTCTCGGCACCTCGCGGCGCTGCTGCGGCTGGCGAAGACTCAGGGGGCGGCGCGGGTGGCCGTCCACGCTTTCACCGACGGCCGCGACACCTCGCCGACGAGCGGTCTCGGCTTCGTCGAGGAGCTCGAGCGGACGCTGGCCGAGCTGGGGAACGGCCGGGTGGCGACGGTCGGCGGCCGCTACTGGGCGATGGACCGCGACAACCGCTGGCAGCGGACCGAGCGGGCCTACGAGGCGATCGTCGAGGGCCGGGGGGAGCGGGCGACCTCGGCGGGCGAGGCGATCCGGCGGGCCTACGACGCCGGGGTGACCGACGAGTTCGTGCCGCCGACCGTGATCGTGCCCGAGGGGGAGGAGCCGGCGACCCTGAAACCGGGGGACGCGCTGATCTTCTTCAACTTCCGGGCCGACCGGGCGCGGCAGTTGACGCGGGCGCTGGTCGAGCCGGTCTTCGCCGGCTTCGCGCGGGGCGAGCCGGTGCCGGACCTGTTCGTGGCGACGATGGCGCGCTACGCGGAGGGGTTGCCGGTGGCGGTCGCCTTCGCCGCCGAGGACGTCGAGCGGCCGGTGGCGCGGTGCCTGAGCGAGGCGGGGTTGCGCCAGTTCCACTGCGCCGAGACGGAGAAGTACGCCCACGTCACCTTCTTCTACAACGGCGGGCGGGAGGAGCCGTTCCCGGGGGAGGAGCGGACGCTGGTCCCCTCGCCGAAGGTCGCCACCTACGACCTGGAGCCGGAGATGAGCGCCGCCGGGGTGGCGGAAGCCGTGATCGGGGCGGTTGGCGACGAGCGCGTCCGCTTCGTGATCGTCAACTTCGCCAACGGCGACATGGTCGGCCACACGGGGGATCTCGGGGCGGCGGTGCGGGCGATCGCGACGGTTGATCGGGAGCTGGGGCGGGTGCTGGCGGCGACGCTGGCGGCCGGCGGGGTGGCGCTGGTGACGGCCGACCACGGCAACGCCGAGGAGATGATCGATCGGGCGACGGGACGGCCGATGACGGCCCACACGACGAACCCGATCCCCTTCGTCCTCGTCGCCCCCGAGGGGCACCCCGCCCGCGACGCCCGGCTGCGGCCGGACGCCCGCCTCTGCGCCGTGGCGCCGACGGTCCTGGGGCTGCTCGGGGTGCCGATCCCGCCGGCGGTGACCGAGCCGGGGTTGGTGGCGGACGACGGCGGGTAGGGGCGAGGCATGCCTCGCCCGTCCCCGAGAGCGGCGGGCTCGGGTCGAGGATGCGACGTGATCGGGCCGGGAGGCCGGAGCGTTTGGGTCGCGGCACCGGGCGCCGCCGCTACCGGTCGCGCCGGACCGCGGCGGTCGCCGCCTCGTGGGCGAGCCGCGTGGGAACGGGCATGAACCCCTCGTCGCGGCAGCAGGCGAGGGCGAGGGAGACGGCGCCGGCGACCGTCGTCTGGTGGCCGGGGGAGACGAAGAGGGGCGCCCGCCGCGGTCGGGTGCGGACGGCGGCGCCGACCGTCTGTTCCCGATCGGTCAGCGGCGTCCAGACCCCGAAGGTCCGAGCCGGGTCCTCGAAGGTGCCGATCAGGCGGCTCTTGGCGCAGCCGACCGCCGGCCGGTCGAGGATCAGCCCGAGGTGGGAGGCGAGGCCGAAGCGCCGGGGGTGGGCCAATCCCTGGCCGTCGAACAGGATCAGGTCCGGTGCCCGCGTCAGGTCGGCGAAGGCGGCGAGGACGGCCGGGCCTTCCCGGAAGGAGAGGAGTCCTGGGACGTAGGGGAAGCGGACCGGGCGGGCGGCGAGGACGGTCTCGACCGGGTCCAGCCCCGGGTAGGTGAGCAGGACCACAGCCGCGTGGGCGGTCGTTTCGCCGGTCGTCTCGTCCTTGGTGTAGGCGTTGTCGACGCCGGCGATCAGGCGCAGCCCGTCGGGGGCGATGGCGTCGCGGAGGTCCAGCCGCGGCGCCAGCTCGGCCTGAATCGCCCGCGCCTCGGCCGGGGAAACGTCCCACCGGTGCAGGTCCCGGAACTCCACGGTGCCGTCACCTCCCTGATCGTCGTCGCGATCCCGCCGCCGGCGGCCG
>JBBSNJ010000174.1:0-6425 GCA_038232775.1 Thermomicrobiales bacterium | reverse complement strand
CGATGGCGGCGACGAGATCGTCGCCGCCGAGGCCCCGACCGGGGGGGAGTTGGGAGACGGGGAGGAACCCGTTGGAGGTCGCGGCGCGCTCGCCCCAGCGGGGGAGCCAGGCGGTCTCGAAGCGTCGGCGCGCCGCCGCGTCTTCGACGTCGCCGCCGCCGGGGAGGGTCGCGGGGTGGGCGCCCATGTCGGTGGCGCCCTGGTAGTTCGCCGGGCCGCGGAAGGAGGCGACGCCGCCGCCGGCGCGGCCCAGGTTGCCGGCCAGGAGGGTCAGATTGAGGCAGGCGGCGGCGATGGCGGCCGGGTCGCCGTCGGCGGCGGAGACGCCGTCCTCCCCCCTGTGGGCGGCGGTCTGGTAGATCAGGGCGGGGGGGAAGCCGTCGTCCGGCGGCGCCTGATCGAGACCGAGACCGCCGGTGGCGTAGAGGACCGCGGCTTGGCGGACGCGTTCGGGGGCGATGCCGGTGACGGTCTCGACCTGATCGGGGGTGTAGGGGGCGACCGAGGCGCGCCACTCCGGGAGGCCGCTGAGGCCGTTCGGGAGGCGGGCGGCGAGGCCGAGCTCGAGGATCTGGTGAGCGATCCCATTGAGCAAGGCGTCGGTGGTGCCGGGATTGGGCTTCAGCCAGAGGGGGGCGCGGTGGCAGAGGGGGTACTCGTCCTGCGAGATGACCACGTATTTCGCCTCCCGGTAGAAGGCGGAGTGGTAGAGCCAGTAGGAGGCGATCGGCTCGGTCTTGCCGATGTCGGGGCCGACAATCAGCCCGGCCTTGGCATCGGTGAAGAGCTCTTGCAGGTTGTTGGTGCTGGACACGTCGCGGCCCAGCCCGGCGCGGACCGCGCCTTCGACCGCCCGCTGGGCGGGGGTCAGGTGGCGGTCGATGTTCGGGGAGGCCATCACGGCGCGGGTGAACTGCTGGAGGAGGTAGGCCTCCTCGTTGGTGTTGTCGGGGGAGACGAGGGCGGCGAACTGGTCGCCCTGGTAGTGGGCGAGCGATTCGGCGATCTGGTCGATGGCGTCGTCCCAGGTCACTTCGTAGGGGAGGCCGACGGCGGCGCCCCCGCGGTCGCGGAGGACGGGGTAGAAGAGGCGGTTCTGGTGCTGGACCTGCTCGTGCCCCCAGCGGCCACGCTCGCAGGTGTAGCCGTGGTTGACGCCGCGCTCCCAGAGGTGGGTGGTGCGGCGGACGACGCCCCGATTGCTCTCGACATTGAGGGTGCAGCCGACGTCGCAGTAGCCGCAGATCGTCTCGGTGGAGTCGAGTTCCCAGGGGTGGTGGCCGAAGTGGCGGTCGGTGAGGGCGCCGACGGGGCAGACGGCGATGCACATGCCGCAGTGGGTGCAGGAGGTGTCGACGAGGTCGATGCCGAAAGCGGGGGAGATGCTTGCCTCCATGGAGCGGGAGGTCGCCTCGATGGCGGTGACGCCGATCACCTCGTCGCAGACGCGGGTGCACCGGTTGCACATGATGCACCGGTCCCATTTGTAGTCGATCAGCTCGGAGAAGTGCTCGTAGGGTTGGGCGAACTTGGGGCGGCGGTAGGGGTTGGCGTTGACGTTGTGGAGGTAGGTGTTGTCCTGGAGGTAGCACTCGCCCGACTTGTCGCAGGTGGGGCAGTCGAGGGCGTGGTCGATCAGGTACATCTGGAGGATGAACTGGCGGGCCTGGACGACCTCGGGGGAGTGGGTCAGGACCTCCATTCCCTCGGCCAGCGGGGTGGCGCACGACTCGATCAAACCGCCGCGCTTGCCGAGGATCTGGACGGTGCAGATGCGGCAGGAGCCCCAAGGGCGGAGGAGCGGTTGGTAGCAGAGGTTGGGGACCTCGATCCCGGCCTGGCGGGCGGCTTCGAGGATGAAGGTGCCGGCCGGGACGGTGACGTCCTGGCCGTTGATCTTGCCGGTGACGACCTTCTGCTCGGTGGCGGCGCGGGTGGTGGTGACCATCGGTGGGCGGTCGCCTCTCTCGGTGGCCCGGAGCCGCCGCCGTCCCCTCATCCGGCCCCCGGCGCTCTCGGGAGAACCGGACCGGATCGGGACGGGAGGGCGGTCAAACAGGCGGAACAGCGCGACTTTTTCTGGCTGGGAGTCTAGCACAGGCGGCGGTCGGGACCGCCGCTCCGGGGACCGGTGGAGCACGGCTGCCGTGCTAGACTGCCCCGATTTTGGCGACGAACGGGGGTGCCGGGTGGAGATGGTGATCGGGCTGGAGGTGCACGCCCAGCTCCTGACGCGGTCAGCGACCGCCCTAGGCCACCGTCTCTGATTCCAGGGCGCCACCGCTCGCGACTCTCGTTTGGAGGGAAACGCTGACAGGGTCGGGTCCTGGCGAGGGCGGATCGGGAGAGACGGACGCGAGTGGCCGAGGATCGGAATCTGGAGCGGATCGGACCGGCTCGGCGGGTCCACATTTTGGTCGGTGATGAGACGGGGGGCGGTCATCTGTGGCCCGGAGCGCCGGGGAAGACGCCGTTTCCCCGGCGGTGGTCCGGTGATCGCGTCCTCCGGTCGATCCTGTCCGTTGTCGACGACCCGGCCTCACGGAGAGAAGCGGGGCGAGGAAGGCGCGTCATCGTCACCGGTTCCCGCGACGGCGTCCGCATCCGCGTTATCCTCGACGCCGACGGACGCGTCGTCTCGGGGTATCCCCTGGGCGAGCGGCCTGGTCGAGACTGAGGGGCCAAGGATGACGAACCGAGACGGGCGCTACCGCGAGCTCGATCATCAGCTGCGCGCGCTGTCGGCAACGCTCGGCGGGCGGCTTCCGGGTGCTGACCGGCGGATGCTGGACGAGTTGATCGAGGTCAACGAGTTCGGGCTGGCGCTCGAAACGCTGATCGACGCCTTGGCCGAGGAGAAGATCGAACCGTCGCCGGCCACCATTGGCGAGATGGAGCGCTTGGCCGAGCAGATGGGCATGGGGGAAGGAAAGCTAGACCGCCTCAGATCCCTCGCGCCGCGCTAGCCCAAGGTCACTGCCGAGATGGGAGGCGCCGCCGAGCCGAGGGTCTGGAACTGGGCGGAAGTCGGCTCTTCCGGTTCGCCTCTCGTCGCGGTGCCACGGCGAGGGAGCGGAGGCGTGGAGCCTAGGGGATGAGGAGCGGTCGATGGAGACGGTGATCGGGCTGGAGGTGCACGCCCAGCTCCTGACGCGGTCGAAGATGTACTGCGGCTGCTCGGCGCGCTACGCGGAGGCGGCGCCGAACACGCACGTCTGTCCCGTCTGCGCTGGCCTGCCGGGGGCGTTGCCGGTGATGAATCAGGCGGCGATCGAGGGGGCGATCCTGACGGGCCTCGCCCTCGGCAGCACGATCCCCGAGTACTGCAAACTGGACCGGAAGAACTATGTCTATCCCGACCTGCCGAAAGGGTACCAGATTTCGCAGTACGACCTGCCGCTCTGCGTCGGTGGCGCCTTGGAGTTCGTGGCCGAGGGGGAGACGCGGCGGACGGGGATCACGCGGGTCCACGTCGAGGAGGACACCGGGCGGTTGCTCCACCGCGAGAACGGGGTCGGGGGCGACGTCAGCCTGGTCGATCTGAACCGATCGGGAGTGCCGCTGATGGAGATCGTCGGGGAGCCCGATCTGCGCTCGCCGGCGGAGGCACGAGCGTACCTCGAGGCGCTCCGGCAGCTGCTCCGCTACCTGAGCGTCTCGACCGGGAACATGGAGGAGGGGGCCTTCCGCTGCGACGCGAACGTCTCGGTGCGGGAACCGGGGGCACCGCTCGGGGCGAAGGTCGAGGTCAAGAACATGAACTCCTTCCGGGCCGTGGAGCGGGCGCTCCGGTTCGAGGAGGAGCGGCAGCGGGGGGTGCTGGCGGCGGGGGGCGTGATCGAGCAGGAGACGCGGGGCTGGGTCGAAGCGCGAGGGGTGACGATCTCGCAGCGGACGAAGGAGCAGGCCCACGACTACCGCTACTTCCCGGAGCCGGATTTGCCGCCCCTGCGGGTCGGCGCCGAGCAGGTCGAGCGGTTCCGGGAGCGGCTGCCGGAGCTGCCGGCGGCGCGGCGGGAGAGGTTGCGGCAACGGTTCGGGCTGGGCGAGGCCGAGGTGGTTCTCCTGACCGGGGAGCGGGAGGTGGCCGATCTGTTCGAGGCGACCGTCGGCCGGGACGGTCCGCCGGAACGGGCGCGGACCGCGGCGAACTGGATCGTCAACGACCTGTCGGGGCTGGCGCGGCAGCAGGGGCTGCCGCCCGAGCGGCTGCCGCTCGGGGCCGATCAACTCGCCGAACTGCTGGACCTGGTGGCGGCGGGAGCGCTGACGACGCGGGCGGCGAAGGAACTGCTGCCGCAGATCGGGGAGGGGGAATCGACGCGGGCGGCGGCGGCGCGGCTCGACCTGCTGGCGCTCGACGACGAGGGAGCGGTGTGGTCGGCGGTGGCGGCGGCGCTGGCGGAGAAGCCGGGGGTCGTCGCCGACTACCGGGGGGGGAAGCTGGCGGCGATCGGGCGGTGGATCGGGGAGTCGATCAGGCGGACCGGGGGGCGGGCGAAGCCGGATCAGGTGCGGCGCTTGCTGGAGGAGGCGCTGCGGGACGGGTCGTAGGCGGTGGGAAAGGGTCCTCGGAAACCCAACGGTCGGAGGGTGCCGAGGCGAGGCGGTTCCGTCGTCTGCTCCGGAATCCGAGCGGCGGACCGCGTGGTCCAGAGTGCGGGGCGGCGGTGGTCGGGCGGGCGGCGAACCGGAGCCCGCGGTTCGGTGCCGACGGCGCAAGGCTTGCGGGGAGCGTTGCAAGGAACCGAAGGTCGGGAGCACGGCCGGAGGGGGCGGCGGCTCGGGGCAGAGGCGCGCCCCGCGGGAGCGGAACGGGTCATGGTGGTCGAGACCGAGGAACGGATCGAGGCGCGGCGTCGGGTGGCTGGTCCGGTGGCGGTCGGGGGCGAGGGGAGGGGGGCGGAACGGGACCTGTACGACGTCGCGGTCGAGCAGTTCGGGATCGCGGCCGACGTGCTGGGGTTGGACGACGGGATGCGGCGCGTCCTCAGCCACTGTCAGCGGGAAGTGACCGTCAACTTCCCGGTGGAGATGGACGACGGCTCGGTCCAGGTCTTCAGTGGGCACCGGGTGCAGCACAACACGGGGCCGGGTCCGACCAAGGGAGGCATCCGCTATCATCAGAACGTGACCTTGGCCGAGGTCAAGGCGCTGGCGATGTGGATGACGTGGAAGGGCGCGGTCGTCGGACTGCCGTTCGGGGGGGCGAAGGGCGGGGTCCAGGTCAACCCGAAACTGCTTTCCCAGGCGGAGCTGCAAAATTTGACCCGGCGCTACACGGCCGAGATCCAGCCGTTCATCGGGCCGACCCAGGACATCCCCGCGCCGGACGTCAACACTAACCCCCAGGTGATGGCCTGGTTGATGGACACCTACTCGATGAATGTCGGTTACTCGGTGCCGGGGGTGGTGACTGGGAAGCCGCTGGTGCTCGGCGGCTCCGAGGGGCGGAGCGAGGCGACCGGCCGGGGTTGCGTCTTCGCCATCGAAGAGGCGGCGAAGATGATCGGGCTCGATCTGCCGCGAACGCGGACCGTGGTCCAGGGGTTCGGCAACGCGGGGTCGGTGGCGGCGCGGCTGATGGCCGAGCACGGCTCGAAGGTGGTGGCAGTCAGCGACTCGCGCGGGGGAACCTACGACCCCGAGGGGCTCGACCTAGCGGCAGTGGCGGCGCACAAGAAGCGGACCGGCAGCGTCTCGGGTTTTCGGGGCGGGCAGGACGTCTCCAACGCCGATCTACTGGAGCTGCCCTGCGACGTGCTGATCCCGGCGGCGATGGAGAACCAGATCACCGGCGAGAATGCCAGCCGAATCCAGGCGAGTCTGATCGCGGAGGCGGCGAACGGGCCGACGCTGCCGGAGGCGGACGCGATCCTCTACGACCGAGGGGTGGTGGTGCTGCCGGACATCTTCGCCAACGCCGGCGGGGTGACGGTCTCCTACTTCGAGTGGGTGCAGGCGATGCAGGCGTTCCCCTGGACCGAGCGCCAGGTCAACGAGCGCCTGCGGGAGATCATGGTCCGGGCGTTCCACGCGGTCTACGAGACCGCCCAGACGCACCAGGTCCACCTGAGGACGGCGGCACTGGTGCGTGCGGTGGCGCGGGTGGCGGAGTTCATGGATCTGCGCGGGATTTACCCATAGTGCGGAATCCGGTTGATTAGGTCCGGGTGGCTCCGGCGGAGCAGAGCGTGCTCCCCTCGCCTGCCGCAGCGGGGGAGGGGCCGGGAGCTCTCTCCCGGGGGTTTGCTTACCGGCCCCAGCGTGGGGCTCCGGGGGCCGTGCGGCCGGCGAGCCACCGCGCCGGAACCGCACCCCTGCCGCTGGGCACCCCGGCGCTTGGCCGCCACGCCTCTCCGCTCCAGATCCGCGGTGCTGGGACGAACGCCGAACCGTCCGGGTGAGGGGGGGCCGTGGGTGGG
>JBBSNJ010000173.1:0-6456 GCA_038232775.1 Thermomicrobiales bacterium | reverse complement strand
GTTCTTCACCCGCCCCGCCGACAACCTCTACGGCCTCGCCTCCCAGTGGTCGAAGGTCTACGACTTCATCTCCTGCTACAGCTACCCCTTCATGTGGTCGAACGGCGGCGAGGTCTGGAACCCAGAGACCGGGCAGGTCTTGGGCGTCCTCAACACCGAGGTCAACGCCGAGGGGCTCGCCCGCAACAAGGGCTTCCTCCAGTACGCGCCTCCGGGCGCGACCAACTTCGGCATCGCCGAGGGGGTCGACGTCTTCACCAGCGGTACCGTCGCCACCTGCCTCCAGTGGTCCGCCCTCGGTCCCCAGATGCTGAACCAGGCGGTCGGGGAGGAGGTCGGAACCAAGGCTGACGCCAGCAGGCCGGTCGGTCCCGACCAGGTCCTGATCGCGGTTCCGCCCGCCTTCACCCAGGCGGACGGCTCCCTCCGCCGCATCTACACCCTCGGCGGTCAGCCCTGGGTGATCAACGCCTTCAACGATCCGGAGCACCTCCAGGTCGCCATCGACTACATGAAGTTCTGGTACTTGCCGGAGACGCAATTGGAGTTCGCCCGCCGCGGCGGCAACCCGTGCGTCAAGAGCGTCCTCGACGACCCCGACTTCGAGTCGATCCAGCCCCAGTTCCGCGCCTTCAAGTACATGCTCCGCGACGACCAGTCGCGCGACTTCTGGCACGACCCGAACTACGCCGAGATGCTGGCCGTCCAGCAGGAAGCCTGGAGCGCCTACCTGACGGACGTCATCGACGATCCGATGCAGGCGATGACCTACACTGCCTGCCAGCAGCAGGAGATCCTCTACGACGCCGAGCGCTCCGAGGTCGAGCCGGACGACAGCTGCTCGGACATCACCCTGAGCTAGCACCACGCAACGCGGGGCAGAAGGCCGGCTTACGTGCCGGCCTTCCGCCCACTGCGCCAGGCCGTCTCCGCCGGTCGCCGCCCTCCCGAACGCGCGGTTAGTGACGCCAGCAGCGATCGCCGCCCACTAGCGCGGCTCCCCGCCCGACCACCGGGCGGGCTCTTTCGTCCCAAGACTCCGAGCGTGGGTCGTCGATCTCGGCAAGCTCGGTCGCGGAGGCACCATGGCCCAGCTCGGTACCCAGCTCGACCGCCCCGCCGCGGCCGCGACCGTCCGCCGCCCCCGCTTCGCCGGGCTCCGGACGCTCGACGACAGTCGGTTCTTCCCGACCCTGCTCCTGGCGCCGATCCTGATCTTCTTCCTCGTCTGGAACGTCATCCCCCTCCTCTGGCTGATTGGCGTCAGCTTCTACAGCTACAAGGTCACCTCGTCTCGCCCAGCCAAGTTCGTCGGTTTCGAGAACTTCCAGGACATCTACCGCGGCTCGGAGGTCTGGGGGCTGCTGGGCCGGACCCTCAGTTTCATGATCCTCAGCGTCGGCCTCGCCACGCTGCTCGGGGCGCTCCTCGGCCTCCTCTTCTGGGGCAGCTCCCGGATGCCGGGGCGGCGCCTGGCGCTGACCCTCCTCTTCGCCCCGATGGTGCTGCCGCCGGTCGCGGTCGGTACCTTCTACCGTCTGATCTACGAGCCGACCTTCGGCGTCGCCAACTACTTCGCCGATCTCCTCGTCGGCCGTCGCTTCGACTTCCTCGGCGACAAAGATCTCGCCTTTCCGGCGCTGATCGCGGTCGATGTCTGGATGTGGACCCCGTTCATGATCTTGATGACCCTGGCGGCGCTCGCCTCGGTGCCGAAGGCGGAGCTCGAGGCGGCCGAGGTCGACCGTCTACCCTGGCTGCAACGCCTCCGCTACGTCGTTCTCCCGCACGGTAAGTTCATCCTGATGCTCGGTATCCTGCTGCGCACCATCGACGCCTTCAAGACGACCGACCTCCCCTACCTGATGACCAACGGCGGTCCCGGCCGGCAGACCGAGTTCGTCGGTCTCTCCCTCTACCGGACCGGCTTCGAAGCGTTCCAAATGGGCGAGGCGTCGTCGCTGGCGATCGTCACCCTCCTGATTGCCATCGCCTTCACCTCGATCTACCTCTACGTCCTCAACTTCCGTGAGGCTCGGGAGCAAGTCGCCTCCTCACCTCCCTGAGCCACGAGCACGGACGGCAGACGTCGATGCGCCGCTCGACGCCATCGAGCACCTGGAGCGACGACGGACCCACGAGGCGAAACGACCGATGAGCGAGACCACCTGGCGGCAGCACCTCTACCACCTCTTCCTCTGGTTGGTGGCGATCGTCTTCTTTCTTCCGGTCCTCTGGATTTTCCTCGCCGCCTTCAAGTCGACCGGCGAGCTGGTGGCGACGACCCCGCAGTGGCTCTTCACGCCGACGCTGGCGAACATCCGGGGCGTCTTCGAGGCGCCGAACTTTTGGACCTACCTGACGATGAGTTTCATCCTCTCGATCGGGGCGGTGCTGATCGCGCTGGTCGTCTCCTTTCTCGCCGCCTACTCCTTCTCCCGCTACAAGCCGATCGGTACCAACTTCATCATGTTCCTGCTCCTCTCAGTCCGGATGGTGCCGGCGGCCGCCGTCGTCGTCCCGATCTTCCTCATGTACTCGGCGTTCGGCTGGGCCAAGACGTTCCACGGGATGCTCCTCTTCTACGCCATGTTCAGCATCCCCTTCTCGCTCTGGATCCTCAAGGGCTTCCTCGACGGCGTCTCCCGTCGCTACGACGAGACGGCGCTGGTCAACGGCGGTTCCCGCCTCCACGTCATCTTCCGGGTCGTCCTGCCCCAGGTGAAACCGGGGCTCGTCGCCGCCGCGATCTTCAACCTGATCTTCGTCTGGAACGAGTTCCTCTTCAACTACATCCTCGGCGGCCAGGGGTCGACGATGGTCCCGGTCTTGCTCGCCACCGGCGTCAAGCAGGGCGGCAGCACCGACTGGGGCTTCATCGCCTCGATCTCCCTGATCTACATGCTGCCGCCAATCATCGCCATCTACCTCTTCCAGAAGTACCTCCTAGTCGGGATGACCTTCGGCACCGTCCGGGGCGAGGTCTAACCCGTGGCCAGCCCCTCGCACGACGTCGTCGTCGACGACGCCCGCACCCCGTACCAACCGCCGCCGCCCGACGCGCCGACGGCGGTGCCCTCGCCGGTCGAGCGACAGCCCCTCCCCTTCGCCTCTCGGGTCCAGGCGATCCTGATTGGCGTTATGCTCGTCGGCTTCGTCTTCATCGCCCAGCAATGGAGCAAAGGGCTCTACCAGATCGGTCTCCCGATCATCGTCGTCTCCGCCTTCCTTCAGATCGCCTTCGGCAACATCCCACCCGCCTCCGGGGCGCGCCGCTCGCTGACCCTGCTCGCCGTGACCTGGGTTCTCGTGGCCGCCATCTTCGGCCTCGCCATCGTCCTCGCGCCGACCCTGATCGATTTCGGGCGTTAGCGCGGAGAGAGGAGAACCCCGACCATGGTTGCAACAGAGCGGCCGACATTGGTTTCGCCGGCCCGGCCCGCTGGCGCCCCCGCCCTCGCCTTCGCCGGGGTGACCAAGGAGTACGCCGCCACCACCATCCTCTCCGGGGTCGACCTCGCCGTCGCCACCGGCGCCTTCACCGTCATCTACGGCCCGCCCGCCTCCGGCAAGTCGGTCCTGATGCGCCTGCTGATGGGTCTAGAAGATCCTTCCGCCGGCCGCATCACCCTCCGCGGCCAGGACGTCACCGCCCTCCCCGCCGCCTCCCGCAACATCGGCTACGTCCCCCAGTCGTTCGCCCTTTATCCCCACCTCTCGGTCCACGACAACATTGCCTACCCCCTCACGCTGGCTCGCGTTCCCGACCGCGAGGGAGAGCCGATCGTCCGCCACGCGGCCGAGATGCTCCGCATCAGCGACCTCCTCCAGAAGCGGCCGGACCAGCTCAGCGGCGGCCAGAAGCAGCGAGTCGCCATTGCCCGCGGTCTCGCCAAGCAGACCGACATCTTCGTCTTCGACGACCCCCTGGCCGGTCTCGACTTCAAGCTCCGCGAGCAGCTCGTCGAGGATCTGCGCGACCTCCAGCAAGAGTGGCGGGCGGCCTTCCTCTACACCACATCCGACGCCATCGAGGCGCTGACCCTGGCCGATCAGCTCGCCGTCCTCGACGGCGGCCGGGTGATCGAGCACGGACCGCCCGCACGCCTCTACGCCGATCCGCGCCACCAGCGGTCGATGGCCTTGGTCGGCTTCCCGCCCGCCAACTTCCTCCCCGGCCGGCTCGAGCGCCGCGGCGGCGCCCTCTGGTGTCACACTCCCCTCTTCACCTTCCCCACCGACCTGCCGCCGGACGGCGGCATCGGCGATGCCGCTACGGTCGGTTTCCGGCCCGAAGCGATCATCTTCGACGGCCCCGCCGACGACGGTCCGCTGGACGAGGGCCAGCGGCCGTCCCTGCGCTTCGCCGGCCGGATCGCGTTGCGCGAAGATCTCGGCGGGGAGGAGATCGTCTACCTCGAAGCCGACGGGGCGTCGGTCACCGGTGTCACCCGCCACCACGACCGCCGGGATGAGGGCGACGGGCAGGTCGCGGCCGCGATCCGCCCCGAGGACCTCCTCCTCTTCCTCCCCGACTCGGGGGAGCGGATCGGCGGCGGCCTCGCCTCTGAGGCCGCGGCACCCGTCGCCGCCGCGAGCAACGGCAGGAGCGCTGGCTAATGGCCGAGATTCGCGTCGAACGCCTGCGCAAGACCTTCGGCCCCGTCGTCGCCCTCGACGACGTCGACTTCAGCTTCCCGGAGTCGCGGGTCACCTGCCTCCTCGGCCCCTCCGGCTGCGGCAAGACGACGCTGATGCGGATCGTGGCCGGCTTGGAGCGGCCGACCGCCGGCGAGGTCTACTTCGGGGAGCGGCGGGTGACCGGTCTGCCGCCCCGCAAGCGCGAGATCGGGATGGTCTTCCAGTACCCGGTCGTCTACAAGGGGATCGACGTCCAACGCAACATCGAGCTGCCGCTGCTGGCCGAGAAGCTCGCCCCTGCCGAGCGCAAACGTCGCGTCGACGAGGTGATCGAGCTCCTTGGCCTCGGCCCCAGCGCCAAGCTCGACGTCTCCCGCCTCGACAACGGCACCCGGCAGAAGGTCGCGGTCGCCCGCGAGGTCGCCCGCCAGCCGCGGATCATCCTCTTCGACGAGCCGATCACCAACGTCGACGCCGCCGCCAAGCTCCAGCTCAAGCGCGCCTTCAAGGAGTTGACCCGGCGCCTGAACCAGACGATCGTCTACGTCACCCACGATCAGACCGAGGCGATGACCCTCGCCGACCAGATCGCCCTCATGCGCGACGGCCAGATCGTGCAGTGCGATACGCCCCGCGTCCTCTACAACCGACCGGCCGATCGCTTCGGCGGCTGGTTCCTCGGCAACCCGGGGATGGACTTCGTCGACGCCACCCTCGGCGCCGTCGCCGGCGGCGACCTCGCGCTCGCCTCCCCGAT
This sequence comes from Thermomicrobiales bacterium, assembly GCA_038232775.1. Taxonomy (GTDB): domain Bacteria; phylum Chloroflexota; class Chloroflexia; order Thermomicrobiales; family UBA6265; genus JBBSNJ01. The sequence continues at coordinate 1,058 of JBBSNJ010000173.1, read as the reverse complement.
CTTTCCCTCGCCGGTGCCCGTCTCCGGCGTCGCCGATGGCGCCCCCGCCGCCTTGACCGTGGGCGTCCGGCCGGAGCGAATCCGGATCCACCCGGCACCGGCTCCCGGAGCCGTCCCGGCGCGCGTGCGCCGGACGTCGATCCAGATCGGCGGGCAGTATCTCGTCGGCCTGGAGGTCGACGGGCTCGCCGACCAACCGCTCAAGGCCAAGGTCGATCCCCGCGTTGGCGCGTCGCTGGCGGCGGGCGACCAGGTCTGGGTCGAGTGCTCGCTCGACAGCGTCAGCCTCTTCGATCCTTCGGGGCGGCGCTCTCCGGCCGAGCTGGGCACCCCTGCCGCCGCCGGCCGAGTTTGAGACCATGACTCGTCCCTTCCTCTTCGGCACCAACTTCAAGATGAATCAGACCGCGGCCGAGTCGGCGGACTTCTACGACCACCTCATCGACGGCGACTCCCCGGCCAGCGTCCAGCGCTTCATCATCCCCCCGTTCACCTCCCTGGCCGCGGTTACGGCCAGGAAACGGGACCACCCCTCCCCCGACGGCGACGTGTGGATCGGCGCCCAGAACATGCATTGGGAGTCCGCCGGCGCCTACACCGGCGAGATTTCCCCGCCGATGCTGACCGCGCTCGGCGTCGATCTCGTCCTCCTCGGCCACGCCGAGCGCCGCCAGCTCTTCCACGAGACGGACGTCGATCTCAACAAAAAGGTCGCCGCCGCCTTCACCGCCGGTCTCCGCGTCCTCCTCTGCGTCGGGGAGACCGCCGAGGAAAAGGGCAACGGCGTCGGCCCGGAGACGGTCGCCCGCCAGCTCAAGATCGGCCTCCACGGCAGCGCCGCCGCCGACCCCGCCCGCCTCCAGATCGCCTACGAACCGGTCTGGTCGATCGGCGCCGGCGGCACCCCCGCCCGGCCCGAAGAGATCACCCCGATCGTCGGCCATCTCCGGGCGCTCCTCGGGGACCGCTTCGGCGCCGCCGGCGGCGACGTCCCGATCCTCTACGGCGGCAGCGTCGACCCCAGCAACGCCGGGAGCTTCGCCGCCATCCCCGAGATC
>JBBSNJ010000172.1:0-6457 GCA_038232775.1 Thermomicrobiales bacterium | reverse complement strand
CGGTGGTCGCCTTCGGCACCACCTTGCCCGACAAGGCGATCAGCCTCGTCGGCGGCAGTCGGGGGCAGGGGGGTGTGGTCACGGCCAACGCCACCGGTTCCAATATCTTCGTCCTCACCCTCGTCCTCGGCCTGGCCGCCCTCGCCAGCCGCTCGGGGATCGCCGTCGAGCACGACGTCGTCCGCGTCGATCTGCCTCTGCTCGTCGCCGTCTCGGTGCTCGTCGTGCTCCTCTTCCGCCGTCCGTCCCTCCACCGGGGCACGGGGAGCCTGCTGCTCGTTCTCTACCTGGCGTACCTCATCTCCGCCTTCATCCGAGGCCGCTGATCCGAGCGTCGGCTCCGTAGCGGAGGAATCGGCTCCCCCGCCGCCGCGTCGATTGGCGGACGCGCGGGGGTGCTACGGAGTTCGGTTGGACCGTTCCGCGACCGGAAGCGTGGCCGACTCCTCTCTCCCGTCCTCGGGACAGGGGAAGGGAGGCGGTCGCCTGTCCTGATCCGAACTGCGGGTGGATCGTGGTGTCCGCGGCGCCGGCCTTCACTCTCCACCCCCTGTCCTGCTGCAGCGGGAGAGGGGGAGACGACGCCCCACGATCAGCCGAATTTGGTATGAGCTGAGCCTACGGAGTGATGCGGAATCCGGGAGAACACCTTGCATTCCCGCTGCGGCAGTCGGCCCTTACACCCGGCCCCTCGCCCGGTGCGCGGGAGAGGTGAGGGGGGGTGCGGACCGCCGGAGGACCATCCTCGATCCATCCGGATTCCGTATTCGCGTCTCGGCCAGCCGCGCTGGCCGACGGTGGTCCAGCGCCGTAGCCGGCACGCCGGCGGCAGCAGGGTTGATTGGACGATCAGGCGCCGCCGGTTCGCCGAGCCGAGCGGTGGAGCACGATCGGGCCGCGCCCGACCGGCAGGGAGGATGTGCCCACCAGCCGCGGCAACCCCGCGACGAAGAGGAAGAGCGCCCCGAGCACCAGCCCGACCTGGAGCACCTCCGCCCGATCAACGCTGCCGCGCACCAGCGCCATTCCGATCAGCAGCGATGCCCCGGTGGTTCCGATCCAGACCGCAGTCCGCCGGACCCGCTCGCGCTCGGGGAGAGCCGGGGCGCTCATGCCGACCGTCGCCTCGAACTGCGGAAACATCACGAAGCCGAGGACGAGCCCGAGTGCGGCGAGCCCAGCGATGGGCGCCCACCCGGCGCCCCTCCCCTCGATCAGTGGCCCCGCCGTGAACTGGATCGTCACCACCGCGGCGAACGCGGCTGCCACCCGCAGCCGTCGTCCAAGTCCGTCCGTCATCGTTCTCCTCCTAGAGGATCGAGCACGTGCTCCGCGCTGACGGTCATTGAACTGACCATTCTCCGAGGGTTTTGCCCGCTCAACCGGGGATCTCGCACCCCTTGCCGGGAGGAGGGGGGAGCCCTCACTTCCCCCCTGCCACCTATGATACCCCGGAGATTGGAGAGCACCTCCGGCCCCGTCAGCGCCGGGCAGGAGCGTCGTCGCCCTGCTGGCGGGGCGACCGGGGGCGACCGCTCTCGGCCTCGGGCCGACGGGCGGGGCCAGCGGCGCTCCTCCCTGGAGGGGCGCCGCCCACGCTTCAGACAGTCATCGCCGACGACCGCTCGGCAGCCGGCGGTCGCCCGTCCCGTCACCCTCGCACGCCGTTCTCGCGGGTGACGCCGGCGTACCAGCGACCGCTCCGCTTGATCGTCCGTTCCTGGGTCGAGTAATCGACGTAGACGAGCCCGAACCGCTTCGAGTAGCCCAACGACCACTCGAAGTTGTCGAGGAGCGACCAGGCGAAGTACCCCTGCAGGGGCACCCCCTCGTCGATCGCCCGCTTCGCCTCGAGCAGGTGCTCGTGCAGGTACGCTTCCCGCTCCGGGTCGTCGACCTCGCCGTCGATCAGGCGGTCGTCGTAGGCGGCGCCGTTCTCCGTCACGGTGAGCGCTGCCGGCGCGTAGTCGGCGTGGACGCGGAGCAAGACCTGCCGCAGTCCGGGAGGGTAGACCTCCCAGCCCATCGCCGTCGCCGGCCGCCCCGGGGTGACGAACGGCGAGGCCGGGACCGGCGTCGCCGCCGGGTCGTGCCGGACGATCGCGCGGAAGTAGTAGTTGACCCCGAGAACGTCGATCGGGGCCGAGATCCGCGCCAGATCCTCGGCCGCCACCGCGGGCATCGACTCGTCATAATGTCGCACGAGGTCGGCGGGGTAGCGGCCCCGGAAGAGGGGATCGAGGAACCAGCGGTTGAGGTAGCCGTCGAAGAGGGTCGCCGCCTCCAAGTCGGCCTGGTCGTCGCCGGCCGGCTCGACCGGCGCCAGATTGAGGGCGATCCCCGCCTGGTCTCCCGGCCGCATCTCGGAGCGGAGCGCGGCCAACCCCTCGGCGTGGGCCAGCAGCAGGTGGTGGGCGGCGGCCAGCGCGGTCGGGAGATCGCGGCGGCCCGGAGCGTGGTCCCCCGTCAAGTGGCCGAGGAAGGCCGCGACCCACGGTTCGTTGATGGTGATCCAGTGGTGGACCTCGGCCCCGAGGGCGACCGCGATCGCGTGGGCATACTCGCCGAAGCGGGCGGCGGTGTCGCGCTCGGCCCAGCCGCCGCGGTCCTGCAGGGCCTGCGGCAGGTCCCAGTGGTAGAGCGTCGCCCAGGGTTCGATCCCGCTCTGCCGCAGCTCGTCGATCAGCCGCTTGTAGAAGTCGAGCCCGGCCCGGTTCGGCCGGCCGCCGCCGGCGGGGAAGACCCGCGGCCAGGCGATCGAGAAGCGGTAGGCGTTGAGCCCCAACTCCCGCATCAGGGCGATGTCGTCGCGGAACCGGTGGAAGTGGTCGCAGGCGACGTCGCCGGTGTCGCCGCTGGCGATGGCGCCGGGGGTGTGGGAGAACGTGTCCCAGATCGACGGCCCGCGCCCTTCCTCGCGGGCACCTCCCTCGATCTGGTAGGCGGCCGTCGCCGCTCCCCAAACGAAACCCGTGGGAAAGATCGCGTCGGCGGCTGGCATCGGTGAACCTCCATGCGGCAGCGAACGCTCGGTCTCCGATCGGATGTTGGATGACCGCGGGGGCGCGACCCCCGGATCGGGTTATTCGACCGACGGCGGCGGTCGATCGACGAGACCGGTCGCGCCACCTCGTCCGCATCCGCCGCCATCGGACCCTTAGGGGGAGAAGGAGGCGAAGAGGGTGTTGAACGCCTCGGCCAGGGTGGGGTGGGCGAAGACGGCGTCGCGCAGCGCGGGGTAGGGCACCCGGCCCATCATCGCGATCTGGAGCATCGCCATCAGTTCGCCCCCCTCGATGCCGAGGACGGCCGCGCCCAGGATCTGGTCGGTGTCGGCATCGACGACGGCCTTCATGAAGCCCCGCGGCTCGTCCACCTCCAGCGCCCGCGCCACCTGCGCCATCGGCAGCGTCGCCACCCGGATCGCGCGGCCCTGGGCGCGGGCCTCCGCCTCGCCGAGGCCGATCCGCCCGAGCTGGGGGTCGATGAAGACCGCGTAGGGGACGGGGCGGTCGCCGGTGGTGCGGTCTCCCCCTTCAAGCAGGTTCGCTGTGAGGATTCGGAAGTCGTCGTAGGAGACGTGGGTGAAGGCCGGTCCCCCCTTGACGTCGCCGAGGGCGTAGACGCCGGGGACGGAAGTCTCCAGCCGCTCGTTGACCTGGATGAAGCCGTGCCCGTCGGGCGCGAGGCCGGCGGCGGCCAACCCGAGCCGTTCGGTGTTCGGCGTCCGGCCCGTCGCCGCCAGCAGGTGGGAGCCGAGGAGCGCGCTCTCCCCGTCCGGGCCGTCGACGACGAGGCGGACGCCGCCGGCGGCGGGTTCGACGCCGGTCGCCGAAGTTTCCAGCCGGAGCTCGATCCCGTCCTCCCGCAGGATGGCGGCGACGGCGTCGGCGACGTCGGCGTCCTCGCGGTCGAGGAGTCGGGGGCCGCGCTGGACGATCGTCACCCGGCTGCCGAAGCGGCGGAACATCTGGCCGAACTCGAGCCCGACGTAGCCACCGCCGAGGACGAGCAAGTGCTCGGGCAGAACGGCCAGCTCCATGACCGAGGTCGAGTCGAGCACCGGGACGCGCTCGATACCGGGGAGCGGGGGGATGGCGGGCCGAGCTCCGGTGTTGATGAAGATCTGGCCTGCCGCCAGACTCAGCCCGTCCCCGTCGTCGCGGCTCACGGCGAGGGTGCGCGGCCCGGTGAAGCGGGCTTCGCCGCGGATCAGGTCGAGACCCTCGCGCTCCGCGATCCGGCGCTCGCCGCCGGCCCGGAAGCTGGCGACGATGGCGCGCTTCCGCTCGCGGACGGTCGGCAGATCGACCGCCACGGCGCCGGTGCTGACGCCGTAGTCGGCGGCGCGGCGGGCGAGGTGGGCGACGCGGGCGCTGGCGACCAGCGTCTTGGTCGGGGTGCAGCCCTCGTTGACGCAGGTGCCGCCGACGTGCGCCCGCTCGATCAGGGCGGTGCGGCGACCGGCGCCGGCGAGCGCGATCGCCAGCGGGACGCCGCCCTGCCCGGCGCCGATCACGACCGCGTCGTACCGCTGCTCGTTCGTCATCGCCTCGCTCTCCTCGGTTCGACCGCGCCGCCACCGGACGTTGGAGCCGGTCGGAGCAGCGGCCGTCATCATCGCATCGCCGCCGACCTTCGGCCCTGGTGCTTCGCCGACAACTCCGGCCGGCTTCGTCGGGGCGCTACTCGGGAGCGACGACTAGGCGGGGAGCAGCGCCGCCGGTTGCCCCACCGACCCCAGCGGGGAACGTTTGGCGATGTGGACCGGCCTGCCTTGCCGCGACGACGGCGGGGGCGGGGCGGCGGTAGGACCTGCCGCGGCCGTCGCTCGCCTGCCGCGGGCAGGGGTCGATGGCGCCAAAGAGGCCGGAGGTGCTGCGCGGTGCGTCGGTGATCCCTGGTTCGCCTCGCTCCCGCGGCTCGACCACGGGCTGGGCCTGGGAAGGACGGCGGTGCCGAGTGTTACGGATTCCGGGTGATCGCTTCCGGTTGCCGCCAAAAGCCCTCACCCCCGGCCCCCTTCCCCCGTTCCCGTGCGCGGGAGAGGGGAGCCTGCCCAGCTTCCGAAGGTGGCGCTGTTCAACCGGCTTTCGTGTGACGGTCTCCGAGAGGGACGGTCGCCAACTTCGCGGGCGAGGGCCTCGCGCGTTCCGTCGCGGTCGCGCGCCGTTCGTCATGGGGGTGGTCGGACGGGTCGTCGCCACCGGGCCGTGACCGGATGGGCAGCTCGTGCATAATCGGCGGGAGGCGCCGCGGCGCTTGATCCGGCGGCGGCCGGGGGCGAGAACGGGAGGGGCGATGGACGGGCAGCCGCGCGAGCAGCGCTTCCAGCTGGACACCAGTTCGATCCGGTTCGGACCGGGGGCGACGGGCGAGGTGGGCGCCGAGCTGGCCCGCCTCGGGGTTCGCCGCGCCCTCGTCCTGACCGACCCCCGGTTGGCCGCGAGCGAGCCGGTCGCGGTCGTCCGCGCGGCGCTGCGGCGGGAGGGGGCCGACCACGAGCTGTTCGACCGGGTTCGGGTCGAGCCGACCGACGCCTCCTTCTTGGAGGCGATCGCCGTCGCGACCGAAGGGCGGTTCGACGGCTACGTCGCCGTCGGCGGCGGCTCGGTGATCGACACCGCCAAGGCGGCCAACTTGTACGCCACCCATCCGGCCGAGCTGCTGGCCTACGTCAACCCCCCGATCGGCGAGGGCCGCCCCGTCCCCGGGCCTCTCAAGCCGCTGGTCGCCGTCCCGACGACCGCCGGCACCGGCAGCGAGACGACCGGCGTCGCGATCTTCGACCTCGAAGCGCTCCACGCCAAGACCGGGATCGCCCACCGGGCGCTGCGCCCGACCCTCGGCGTCGTCGACCCGGACAACACCCGCAGCCTGCCGCCGATGGTGGCCGCTTGCTCCGGGCTCGACGTGCTCTGCCACGCCGTCGAGTCGTACACCGCGCTGCCCTACGACCGGCGCCCGGCCCCGGAGGCACCCCACCTCCGCCCCGCCTACCAAGGGGCGAACCCGATCAGCGACGTCTGGTCGTCCGAGGCGCTGCGCCTGACCGCGGAGTTCCTGCCCCGCGCCGTCGCCGACCCGAGCGACGACGAGGCTCGGGCCAAGATGCTGCTCGCCGCCACCTTCGCGGGGGTCGGCTTCGGCAACGCCGGAGTCCACCTGCCGCACGGGATGTCCTATCCCGTCTCCGCCCGCGCCGCCTCCCGCGGCTACGTTCCTCCCGGCTACCCGGCGGAGCGTCCGCTGATTCCGCACGGGATGTCGGTGATCCTCCACGCCCCGGCCGTCTTTCGGTTCACCGCCGAAGCCGATCCGGCCCGTCACCTCGAAGCCGCCCGCCTCCTCGGCGCCGACACCCGTGGTGCCGCCGCCGCCGACGCCGGCGAGCTGCTGGCCGGCGCGATCGTCGGCGTCATGCGCCGCGTCGGGATGCCGAACGGGCTGGCGGCGG
>JBBSNJ010000171.1:0-6479 GCA_038232775.1 Thermomicrobiales bacterium | reverse complement strand
GGCGCCGCGGCGGCGCTGGCCGCCGCCCGATCGTAGACGTCGAGTACGCGGAGGGCAATCCGTGGCCACGCGTAGCGGGCCGCGGTCTCGGGCCCCACCGCGCTGAGCCGCTTCCGCAGCTCGTGGTCGGCGAGGAGGCGGACCAAGGCGATGGCCAGGGCGTGGGGGTCTTTCGGTGGCACGAGCAGCCCCTCCGACTGGTCGCGCAGGACGCTGGCGTACCCGGGAATGTCGCTGGCGACGACGGGCGTGCCGGAGGCCATCGCTTCCAGGAGGACGATGCCGAAGCTCTCCCGCGCGATCGAGGGGGCGCAGAAGAGATCGCAACTCGCATAGTAGCGCGCCAGCTCGGCGGCGGGCACGAAGCCGACGAAGTCCACCCCCTCAACCTCGTAGCGCTCCATCGTTCCGGCGAAGCGCTCCGGGTGACCGGTGCCGACGACGACCAACCGGGCCTCGGGGAACTGGCGGCGGACGAGCGGCCAGGCCCGCAGCAGATACTTGAACCCCTTGCGCGGCTCGTTGAAGCGGCCGACGAAGAGCACCCGCGGCCGATCCTCGCTCGCCCACGGGAAGGGCTCGACGCCGTCCACCGCGAAGCGCGCCGGGTCGATCCCGTTCGGGATGATCTCGTACGGACCGGCGAAGTACTGGGAAACGAACTCGCGGGCCGGCTCGGAGACGGCGATCCGCCCGTCGAGCCGGCCGAGCACGAAGCTCATGTACGGCTTGAACGCCGTGTACCAGGGGTTCGACGCCCGGAAAGCGTGGAAGGTGGCGACGTTCACCGCCGGCGAATTGAGCAACACCATGTAGGGGAGCACGGGAATCAGCGGCTCGTGGAGGTGGACGATGTCGAACCGCTCCCGCCGCATCAGCGCCTTGACCGTCGCGTAGAGCGTGACGTCGAAGGTCAGGCGGACGGTGCTGCCGTTGGCGGGGATCGCGACCGTCCGGCCCACCCCGTAGAAGCCCGGCGCGACCTCCAGCCCGCCCTTCCGCGCCCGCGGGGCCAGCACCGTGACCTCGTGCCCGAGTTGGCGGAACGCCTGCCGCAGGTGCTCGATGTGCTCGGAGACGCCGCCGGGATGGGCGAGGTCGTAGGGCGAGACAAGGGCGATCTTCACGCGCCGACCGCTACCGCCGGAACCACCAGATCCGCCGCCACCGCCGGCGGCGCGGGTGGGCTCCAGCAGCGATCGACCGGACCTCCGATGCCTCGCCAGCCCACCCACTCCCCCTGAGTAGCACGTCGTCCCATCGGACCGATGATAGCAGACGAGGTTCCACCCCCAGGAAGTCGGCAGGATCAGGGCGGGCGTGGCGGAGCGAGGGCCGCCCTGGCTGTTTCGAGCGGGAGGCACAGCGTCAACGGCTCTTTCGGGGAATCGAGGAACCCAACCGCCTGATAGAAGCGCCTGGCGTCGTCAGAGAGCCCGTGCACGAGGATGGCCCGCACGCCGACCGCCTCGGCGGCTTGGAGGGCGCGCAGGATGGCGTCGTGGAGGAGGCCCTTACCGAGGCCCCGTCCTTGGTCGTGACGATCGACCGCGAGCCGCCCGAGCACCAACGGAGGGATAGGATCGGGCCTGGTACGGCGGACGCGACCTGAGGAAACGGCGTGGGTGATGGCCCCGGCAGCGAGCGAGTAATAGGCGACAACCGTCGTCCCGTCGGAGACCACGTACGAGCGAGAGGCTGTCGCCTCGTTCTTCAATGGTCTCCGCCTGAGCCAGTCATCGAGGGCGGGGACTCCGCAATCAATGGGTTGGAGGTTGTGTGCCGCTGTCAGTGGCGTCGGGCGCGAGAGGATTCCCGCTCCTACTCCCACGGCGCCGTGCGCTGAAGGAGACGCCGGAGCCCTTCGGTCGGCTGAGGCGGGGCATCAAGGAGCGCCTCGAAGCGCTCGAAGGCGTCGGTGCCGAGCGAGAAGAACGTCCGGTCGAGCATCACGTCCTCCGCGTGCTGGATCGATATCTCCAGCATGAAGTCCGACCGAGGCTTCCCGAGCGCTCGAGCCGGGCGGTCGCTCACGTCGCGCTGCCGCCCGGTGGCGCGAATACTGATCGTTTGATCACGGGTAGCCGGCAATGATTGAACCTTCTCCACGGCAGTCCTCCCCGATGATGATCGCATGGTGCAGCAATGGAGAGACGTTGTCCATCCAAAGCCCATTCGATGGCTACCCCAGGGCCAGTGGCGGAAGGCGGCTCCCATCACCCTAGGTCGGCCCGCCCCCCCACCTGCTCGGCGTAGTGGCAGGCAGCGAAGTGACCCGGCTCCACCTCCCGCAGCGCCGGCACCTCGGCCGCACACCGATCGGTGGCATAGGGGCAGCGGGTCCGAAAACGGCAGCCGGAGGGGGGGGAGATCGGGCTCGGCGGATCGCCGGCGATGACCAACCGGCGTCGGCGCAGGCGAGGGTCGGCGATCGGCGCGGCGGCGAGCAGGGCCTGGGTGTAGGGGTGGCGGGGGTTGGCGTAAAGCCGGGCCGTCGGCGCCCGCTCGACGATCAGCCCGAGGTACATCACCGCCACCTCGTCGGCGAGATGGCGGACGACCCCGAGGTCGTGGCTGATGAACAGGTAGGCGAGGCCTCGGTCCCGCCGCAGCCCGTCGAGCAGGGTCAAGATCTGCGCCTGGACCGAGACGTCGAGGGCGCTGACCGGCTCGTCGGCGACGATTAGGTCGGGCTCGACCGCGAGCGCGCGGGCGATCCCCACCCGCTGCCGTTGCCCGCCGGAAAGCTCGTTCGGGTACCGTCCCGCCTGCCGCCGCCCGAGCCCGACCGTCTCCAGCAGCTCGCCGACCGCCCCGCCGCGGCCGCCGCGGGGGACGATCTGATGGAAGGCGAGCACTTCCTCCAACGTCTGGCCGATCGTCATCCGCGGGTTGAGCGACGAGTTCGGGTCCTGGAAGACGATCTGGAGCTGACGCCGGCGCCGCCGCAGCGCCCCCTCGTCGTCCGGATCGATCGGCTCCCCCTCCACCCGGACCTCGCCCGCCGTCGGCCGTTGGAGGAAGAGGACGCAGCGCCCGGTCGTCGTCTTGCCGCAGCCGCTCTCACCGACCAGGGCGAGCGTCCGGCCGCGACCGATCGCGAAGTCGATGCCATCGACCGCCCGCACCGCCTGGCCGGGCTCCCGCCGCAGGCGGGCGGCGAGCCCCCGCTTCAACGGATAGTGCTTGACCAGGCCGCGAACCTCGAGCAGCGGTCGCTCCCGGTTCCCTCGGTCCTCGGCACCGGCGGGGGCGGCGGCGAGCGGCGCGCGGGAGTCCGTCGTCACCGGGTCGCCTCCTCGAACGAGCCGGGCACCGACGTCGACCCGAAGCGCTTGACCCCGGCGAAGTGGCAGGCCGAGCGGTGGTCGGGAGCGAGAGGGCGCAGCGCCGGGTCTTCGGTGGTGCAGATCGCCTCCCGGTAGGGACAGCGGGGGTGGAAGCGGCAACCAGGGGGAGGGGCCAGCATGTCGGGCGGCGCCCCCTCAATCGGGCGAGGCGGAACATCGGCCCGCTCAGCCCGCGGGATGGCGTTGAGCAGTCCCACCGTGTAGGGGTGCTCGGGGTCGGCGAAGAGCGTCGCCACCGGCGCCTGCTCGACGACGCGGCCGGCGTACATCACGGCCACCCGGTCGCACGTCTCGGCGACGACGCCCAGGTCGTGCGTGATCAGCAGCAGGCTCATCCCGATCTCGGCCTGAAGGTCGCGCAGCAGGGTCAGGATCTGGGCCTGGATGGTGACGTCGAGCGCCGTCGTCGGCTCGTCGGCGATCAGCAGCTCCGGCCGCGAGGAGAGGGCGATCGCGATCATCACCCGCTGCCGGAGTCCGCCCGAGAGCTCGTGCGGATAGGCGTCGTAGCGCTGCTCCGGGCTGGGGATGCCGACCGTCCGAAAGACCTCGACGACCTGCTCCCGCGCCCGCCGCCGGTCGACCCCTTGGTGGCGCCGGATCCCTTCGGCCACCTGCTCGCCGGCCGTGTAGAGGGGATTGAGGAAGGTCATCGGGTCCTGGAAGATCATCGCGATCTTGGCCCCCCGCAGCCGCTGCATCTCCCGCTCCGGCAGAGCCAGCAGGTCCTCGCCCCGGAACAGGATCCGCCCCGCCGCGTACCGACCCGGCGGCGTCGGCACCAAGCGCATGATCGAGCGGGCGGTGACGCTCTTGCCCGACCCCGACTCCCCGACCAACCCGACCGTCTCGCCGGCCCGGATCGCGAGATCGACCCCGTCGACCGCCCGCACGTCGCCGAGCCGGGTCTGAAAGTACGTCTTGAGGCCCTCGATCTGGAGCAGCGGCTCTTCGGCGGTAGTCATGGGCTCCTGGCGTCTGGCTATCGGCTATCGGCCGTTGGCTATCGGCTATCGGCTATCGGCTATCGGCCGTTGGCTGTCGGTTATCGGCTGTGGGCCGTTACCTTGCCTTCTTCCTTGAGTCTGGTGGCGGGGCGCCCCACTGAGGACGAGAAGGGTCAATAGCCGATAACCGATAGCCGATAATAGCCCATAGCCGATAGCCAACGGCCGATAGCCGAACGCTCGCTCACCGCTGCGCCTGCCGCGGATCGAGCACGTCGCGCAGACCATCCCCGAGCAAGTTGAAGCCGACGACGGCGACGACGATCGCCCCCCCCGCCGTCAGCGCGACGTGGGGCGCCGTCAAGAGCACGAGCTGGCCCTCGGCCAGCATGCCTCCCCAATCGGGATCGGGGGGTTGGACGCCGAGGCCGAGGAAGGAGAGGGCAGCCAAATCGAGCATGGCGTAAGCGATGTCGAGCGAGGAGACCACGATCACCGGCGACAGGCAGTTGGGGAGGATGTGGCGGAAGACGATTCGGCCTTGGCCGTAGCCCAATGCCCGTGCCGCCTCGGTGTAGGTCATCTCCTTCTGGACCAGCGTCACCCCCCGCACGACGCGGGCGATGAAGGGCACGTAGAGGACGCCGAGGGCCAGGGCGGAGTTGGTCAGCGAGGGGCCGAACGCCGCCACCACGGCAAAGGCGAGCAGCAGCGGCGGGAAGGCGAGCAGCATGTCCCAGACCCGCGTCACCAGATCATCGACCCAGCCGCCGCGGTAGGCCGCCCAGACCCCGAGCGGGACCCCGATCAGCTCCGAGACGAGGACGACCAGCACCGCTCCCCCCACCGCCGAGCGGGTTCCGTAGATCAGGCGGCTGAGGACGTCGCGCCCGTTCTTGTCGGCGCCGAGGAGGTAGGCCGCGCCCGGCGGGGCGAGGCTGGCCGACAGTTCGCCGTCGGTCGGGTCGCGCGGAGCGAGCAGCGGCGCGAAGAGGATCATCAGCAGGAGCAGACCGACGATCGCCGCCCCGATCATCGCCTTCTGATTGCGGCGGAGCCGCCAGAGCAGCATCGACGTCGAGGACGGTGTCTCGGCGCTGGGACTAGCGAGCGTCCCCTGGGCGGCATCGACGGCCATGCGCTCCCGCCCCTAGCCCCGCCCGCCGTAGCGGACTCGCGGATCGACGACGCCGTAGAGGACATCGACCGCCAAGTTGATCAGGATAAACGTTCCGGCCAAGAACACCGTCGCGCCCTGGACCACCGGGTAGTCGCGGACCTGGACCGCGTTGACCAACAGCGAACCGAGCCCCCCCAGCCCGAAGGTGTGCTCGACCAACACCGCCCCGACCAGCAAGAAGCCGAACTGGAGCCCGGCGACGGTGATCACTGGCACCAGCGCGTTCCGGAACGCGTGCTTGAGCACGACCGAGCGGCCGCCGAGCCCCTTCGCCCGCGCCGTCTCGATGTAGTCCTGCCCGAGCGCCTCTACCATCGCCGACCGCGTAATCCGGGTCGTGATCGCCGCTAGGGAGACGCCGAGCGTGAGCGCCGGCAGCAGCAGGTGGCGCAGCTCGTCCAGCCCCCCGTCGCCGTCCCCGAGCGCCGGCAGCCAGTTCAGCCGGTAGGCGAAGAGGAGGATCAGCAGGATCGCCGTGAAGAAGACGGGGGAGGAGGCACCGATCAGGGCGAAGCTGGTCGCCGCGAGATCGACCCAACTGTCGCGCTTGACCGCCGAGACGATCCCGAGCGGGACGGCGATCACGAGCGAGAGGAGGAAGCTGTAGAGCCCGAGCTTGAGCGTCAGCGGCAGCCGCTCCAGGATCAGGGTCATGACGGCAGTCCGCTGCCGGTAAGAACGGCCGAGGTCGCCCCGCGCCAGATCCCGCACCCAAAGGCCGTACTGGACCAAGACCGGCCGGTCGAGCCGGTAGGCGCGGCGGATAGTCTCCAGATTCGCCTCGCTGATCCGCTGGCCCCCGACCATGATCCGGGCCGGGTCGCCGGGGATGAAATGGACCAGGAAGAAGACGACCGAGGTGATGACGAACATCACCGGCAGCAGGGTCAACAGGCGGCTGGCGATCAGGCGGACCATCGGATCACCTCGCCGCCCCAGCCGTTCCCCCGTCCGGGCGACCGCGGTCAGCACGCAGCCCAGCACGAACCCGCCCTTGGCGCT
>JBBSNJ010000170.1:0-6486 GCA_038232775.1 Thermomicrobiales bacterium | reverse complement strand
CGGAGCTGCTCCCGTAGGTTGTCCGCTTCCTCCAACCAGGCAAGCGCCTGCCGTTTCTCCTCCTCCGTCGTCGGTTTGATCGAGGCCAGCAGGTCGTGGTCGATCACCGAGGGGTCGTGGCGATAGGGTCGGGAGACCGGCCGCGGCAGAGGCAAGTTGCTCGGGTGATCGTCGTCGACGACAGGGCGGGCCAGCGCCAGCAGGTCCCCGCGCCGGAAGCGGACGGCCCGGGGACCGATCGTGTAGGCCAGCCGCCGCCCTTGCTTCTGCCAGCGGGCGACGGTGACCGGGCTGACCTTCAGCAGCTCGGCGGCTTCGCCCGTGGTGAGCAGGTCTGACTCCGCGTTTGGGGCGGCAGCGACAGCGACACATGTCTCCTTGGTCGTAACAGACCGTATCCTACGATCTCAGAGGTATCGTCTCGAGTTGGGGGCGGCGTCAGGGACGGAGACCGGTCGGCCCCGGCGCTGGAGGCGGGGTGCGCCAGGCAGGATCGCCGCCGCTCGCGGCCGGCGCGAGCCTGTTCGGCGAGGGAGGGTCGGGGATTCGGGTGGAGCGATTGGGGCGCCAGAGCCGACCACGGCCGGAGTCTCCGCTGGCGGGCGGGGGTTGGCGATCGGTCGCCGCGAACCGTGGTCGGCAACGCCGGGAGGACGGATGAGCGGCGGACGGGCGGCGCCGATGGGGCAGGGCGACCCGGTCTGGCTCCGGCTGGCGCCCGGCGTCTTCCTCCTGTTCTGGTCGGCCGGCTTCGCCGTCGCCAAGATCGGGCTCGGCCACGCCCGGCCGATGACCTTCCTCTCCCTCCGCTACGGGCTGGTGTTGGTGGTGCTGGCGCCGCTGGTGGTGGCGCTGCGGCCGCCGCCGCCGCGCGGGGCGGCGGCGTGGGGGCACCTGGCGGTGGTCGGCGTCCTGATCCAGGTCGTCTACTTCGGGCTGACCTACGTCGCCGTCGACCACGGCGTCTCGGCCGGGGGCGTCGCCTTGATCGTCTCCTTGCAGCCGGTGCTGGTGGCGCTGCTGGCGCCGCGGCTGACGGGGGAGCGGATCGGAGCCCGGCGGTGGCTCGGGTTCGGGCTCGGCTTGGCCGGGGCGGCGCTGGTGATCGCCGCCCGCTCGGCGGTGGAGGCGACCTCGGCGGTCGGCCTGCTGGCGGCCGGCGGCGCGCTGGTGGGGATGACGACCGCCACCTTCTACGAGAAGCGGTTCGGCGGCGGGGCGCACCCGGTCACCGCCAACGCGGTCCAGTACGCCGCGGGCTTGGCCGGGACGCTGCCGCTGGCCTGGTGGCTGGAGGACGGACGGGTCGCCTGGACGCCCGGCTTCGCCGCCGCCCTCGGCTACCTGGTGGTCGCCAACTCGCTGATCGCGCTGACGCTGCTGCTGGCGATGGTGCGGCGGGGGGAAGTCGGCCGCGTCTCGGCCCTCTTCTTCCTGGTGCCGCCGGGCGCCGCCCTGATCGCCTGGCTGCTGCTGGGGGAGGCGATGCCGCCGCTGGCGTGGCTGGGTCTCGGGGTGGCGGCGGTCGGGGTGGCGCTGGCGGGGCGGGCGGGAGCCTGAGCGGGAGGGGATCGCCGCCGGCCGCGCCGTTTGGGATAGGATGGGCGGCGGGACCCCCGACCCGACTCCGCCTTCATCCGGCAACGGGTCTCGTTGGAGGTGCGCGTGCCCGCTGCTGACTGGGACGTCTACCGTCTCGGTGCCCGTCTCCCGTCGCTCGTCGGCTTGGTCACCGCGGACGCCCGCGACCAGATCGACCGGCTGCAACGAGCGCTGAGCGCGGTCGCGGTGATCGAGTCGCGTTCCAGGCCGCTCGGCACCGCGGCGGCGAGCGACGACGCCCGATTCGTCGGCCGCCTGCTGCTCGGGCTGCTCGGCCGGGGCTGGCCGACGTTCTCCTCGCCCGTCGTCGAAGGCGCGTTGCTCGCTGCGCTCGATCCCGGCGCCGGGTTGCGGGCGGGGGACCCGGGCCATGCCGGCCAGATCGGCTGGCGCCTCGACCGCGACGGCTCGACCCCGCCGGGGGCCTGGGACGCGGCGCTCCAGGGGGCGTTGCTGCGGGGCGACCGGCGGCTCGGCGTTGATGAGGCGGTGATCGCGACCCTGACCGACAGCGTGGCGGAGCAGGACTTCTACCGCGATCATCTCGCGCCGCTGCTGGGGCAGGCGATCGGCTGGCTCGAACTCCAGCGGCCGATCGCCTCGATGGTGCGGGAGGATCCGCCCGACCCCAAGCGGGTTGGTGCCGGGCGGGTCGACTTTGCCCTCGATTTGCCAGGATCACCGGGCGCGATCCGGCTCGTCATCGAACTCGATGGTCCCCACCATGGCGCTCCCGCGCAGTCCGCGATCGACGACAACCGCGACCGGCTCCTGGACAAGCACGATTGGCAGACCCTTCGGGTCCCCGTGCGGACGCTCGACGATGGGTCGCTCAATTACTTGCCGGGAAGGTTGCGCGCGATCATCGAGCACCATCCGTTTCCGTTTACCGACATCGAGGGCGACGCGGCGGCGCTCGACGACCCGCGCCAGCGGGAGGCGACGCGCCTGATCCTGACCCCGCACGCGGTGGCGCGCGTCCAACTCGCGCTCTGCCGGGCGTTGGTGGAGGGAGAACTGGGGCTCGCGGCGACGGAGTGGACCGTCGCCGTCGTCGAGCGGGAGGTACCCTGCGCCGAGCTGGCGGTGCGGGATTGGCTGGGGGCGCTGACCCACCTCTGCGCGCTCTACTCGATCCCGGTGGCGGTCGAGCGGGTGCGGCTGCTCGTGGCCGAGGAGCACCTCGCCCGGTTCCCCCGGCCGAGCTCGACCAGCGAACCCGCCGCGGGGCCGAGCGTCTTGTCGGAGCCCCTCACCGAGGGCGGAGAACTCCAGCTCATCGAGCTCGGGATCGACGTCTCGGTCGACGCCCACCCGACTCGCCGCTACCCGACCGACCCACTCGCCCAAGCCAACCTGCTGGTTGGACGGCGGATCGCGCTGAGGACCGCGCAGCGCCAGAGCGGGTACACGGTCGAGCCGTGGCCGGAGCCGCGGCCGATCGCCCGGCCGCTGGCGCACAAGGCGAGTCTCGTCTATTTCCTCGGCGCGGTGTTCCGGAAGCGCACGTTCCTGGAGGGGCAACTGCCGATCATCGAGCGCGTGCTGCGGCGGGAGGACGTGATCGGGCTGCTGCCGACGGGGGCCGGGAAGTCGATCTGCTTCCAACTGCCGGCGCTGCTGTCGCCCGGTCTGGCGCTGGTGATCGACCCGATCAAGAGTTTGATGCAGGACCAGGTCGAGAACCTGGCGGCGGCCGGGGTGATGGACGCGATCCAGATCAACTCCGACACGCCGAAGGCGGACCGCGCCAAGATCGAGTGGCAGTTCGGTCAGGGGGAGTATCGCCTGGTCTTCATCTCGCCAGAGCGGCTCCAGGTCAAGGACTTCCGTGATCGGCTCGCCGCGACGGCGGACAAGCGGCCGGTCGCCGCCGTGGTGATCGACGAGGCGCACTGCGTCTCCGAGTGGGGGCACGATTTCCGGACCGCCTACCTCAATCTGGGCCGGATCGCCGGCGACTCCTGCGCTCGGGACGGAATCCGCCCGCCGCTGGTGGCCCTGACCGGCACGGCATCGGAAGCCGTCCTGCGCGACATCCAGCGGGAGCTGGGGGTGGAGGAGGACGAGGCGATTGTGCGGCCGGGCCGTTTCGCGCGGGAGGAGCTCAATTTCGAGATCGTCCCGGTGCCGGCGGGCCGGAAAGGGGGGTCGTTGGTCCACCTGCTGTCGACCGTGATCCCGCGACGACTCGGCGTGGATCGGGACGACCTGGCCAGTGGGGCCTGCGGCGGCATCGTCTTCTGCCCTCACGTCAACGGGTCGCTCGGCGTCCACGACGTGAGCCGGAGTCTGGAGCGGACCGGTCTCATCAACCCGTCCCCCTCTCCCTCTTCTCCGTACACGTTCTATTCGGGCGAGGCGCCGAAGAAGATCGAGCTCTCGGATGAGGCTTGGTCGCGGGCCAAGGCCCAGACGCAGCGGGCGTTCAAGTCCGGGGAGATCCCGCTCCTGGTCGCGACCTCGGCGTTCGGAATGGGGATCGACAAGCCGAACATCCGCTACACCGTCCACTACGCGATGGCGAAGTCGGTCGAGGCGTTCGCCCAGGAGGCGGGACGCGCCGGTCGCGACCGCAAGGCCGCCGTCTGCGCGGTGCTCTTCACCGATGGCGCCGCCCTGGCGAAGGACGGCGCGGCCCGGCCGGCGGCCGATTGCCTCGAGCGAGGGATCGCGGTCGAGGAAGCCGCCGCCCGGGCGGCTGCGTTCGCCAGGGGTGACGACGACGCCGCGCTCCAGATCTACTTGCACACCCGCGGCTACCAGGGAATGCGGCGGGAATCGGCGGCGATTCGAGCCTTTTTTCACGAATGGATCGAGCCGCACCTCCCCGCTGGTCCCGACCTCGGGGGGCAAGCGGTGGAGGTCGCGATCGCCGAGCCGGACTACCGCGCGCGGATCGAGGAGCTCATGGTCCCGCTCCTGCCGGAGGGGAAGGAGCCAGCCGGGGACGCAGGGAGCGTCCAGCCTTCGCGGGAGGGGTCGCGCAAAGAGGACGTGCCGCGGCCCGACCTCCAGCGGCTGATCTACCGCCTGGCCTTGCTCGGCATTGTTGCTGACTACACCGTGGCCTACCGACCCGATGACAACGTGTACACCTTGTCGGCGGTGGCCCTCGATGACGAGGCGGTCGAAGACCGGCTCCGGGGCTACGTCGCCCGCTACCGGACGGCGGAGCGCGCCCGGATGGTCGAGGAGCGACTGCGCGCCTCGGCGCTACCGGCCGCGGTCGATCGGTGTATCGACACCCTGTGCTGGTTCGTCTACGAGGAGATCGAGCAGCGTCGCCGTCAGGCGATGGAGAACATGCGGACGATGCTGCGGGAATCGTCGGACGGTGCGGATTTCGCGCGCCGCCTCAACAAGACCCTCTCGAACAGCGCGCTGACGAGGGACGTGTTCGACGTCCTCCGCACCGACGATGTGGAAACGTGGGGCGAGATCGCGCGGGAGATCAGCTCCGCCGACTCGGCCGAGCACGTCTACTACCAGTGCCGCCGCGCCCTGGAGGATGCGCCAGACCACCCCGGCCTGCTGCTGCTGATCGGGTTGGCCCTGCAAGGGACAGAGGGGGAGCGGCGAGCAGAGGTGGTGGAGAACCTCCGTTACGGACTGCGTCAGGCGCGCCGGGCGTTGACCTCGGAGGAGCGGCGCCGGATGGCGGGCTGGCTGGTCCCCGAGTTGGCACGGATCGCCCCGACCGCGGCGCCGGCCGTCCTCGATCGGGTGATCCGCGACGAGGCGGATCCAGCGCTGGCCGGCGCCGTCCTGCGGAGCGTTGAGCTGGGGGCGCTCAACCCGGACCCGATCCTCCTGCGCACCAGCCAACGGTCTCTGCTGCGGAGCATCGACGCCCGGCTCGAACGCTTCATGTCCGCCTGAGGAGGGGTCGTGGCAATCAACGGGGCGGACTTGCCCGCCTACGACGAGCTGATCGAGAACCTCGCCGGCCGGCTGGACGGTCTGTCGACCGTGCACGAGGGGTTGGGGGAGACGGCGCGGTCGTTGCTCGGCGCGCAGCGGGAGCTGGCCGAGACGAAGCGGGCGATCGACGCGCTGGCGGCGTCGAGCGAGGGGAGGCTGGCGGAGGTGCGGCGCCTTGACCCGGCCGCGCTCGGGGCCAGCCTCGACACCGCGCTGGCGCGCGCCGCGCGGGAGACGCCGGAAGGGTTGGGGGCGCTCAGCGCACGGCTGCTGGCGATGGGCGGCGAGGCGGCGACCGAGCGCGAGCAGGCCGAGATCAGGAGCGCCGCCCTCGATCAGGCGCTCGCCGCGCGGGACGAGGCGCTCCAGCAGCGGCTCTCGGCGATCGAGGACTCGTTCGCCGCGTCCCTGGCCGCCGCGCGGGAATCGTTGACGGAGGCGGTGGCGACGAGCCAGCGGACGACCCAGGGAGCGCTCGCGGGTGTGCGGGAGCGGCAGGAACGGCTGCTGACGACCTTGGTCGACGTCGAGCGTCGGCAGGAGGACCTGGCGGAGCGGCACGAGGCGCTGCTGCGGCTGCTGATCGAGCTGCGGCGGCAGCAGGTCGACCTCGCCGAGCGGGTCGCCGGGGTGCGCGACATGGCCGACGGGACGCGGGCGACGGCGCTCACCATCCAGCGGAGCAGCGAGGCGATGGGGCCGAGCTTGCGGGAGGCGATCGCAGAGGTCCGGACCGATCTGCGGACTGAGCTGGCGCGGGCGAGGCGGGAACAAACGGTCTCCCTGGTCGTGCTGCTGGTGGCACTGCTGCTCGCTGTGGCGGCGGCGGTCGCGGTGCGGGCGGGGATGGTTCCCTTGGCCTGAGGCTTCGCGCCCGCCACGCCGGCGGGTGGGTCCTGCCGTGCCGACCCGGCGCCGACCGGACGGGGTGCGGGCCGCGGGGGGGCGCGGACGGGGGGG
>JBBSNJ010000169.1:0-6491 GCA_038232775.1 Thermomicrobiales bacterium | reverse complement strand
CCGGCCCGGCGGCGAACGATTCGAGCCGGAACGGCTCGGCGGCGCCGCACGCGGGGCACGGGAAGGTGAGCGGGCCGGTGGCGAGGACGAGGGCGGCGCCGCGGGCGCCGACATCGGGCCGGCCGCCGCGCACCAGGCAGGCGCTGATGCCGGTCCCGACCGAGAGGTAGGCGAAGGGGTCGACTCCGCGCCCAGTGCCGTAGCGCGCCTCGGCCAACGCCGCCGCCCGCACGTCGGCCTCGACCACGGCCGGGGCGAGGTGGGCGAACGCCGCCCCCACCGGCACCCCTTCCCAGGGGAGAGCGTGGGCGCTGCGCACCGCCCCGGCGCGGTCGACCAGTTCGGGGACGCCGACCCCGATCCCCGCTACCTCCCCCCCGAGCGCCCTGGCGGCCCCCACCAGCTCCTCGGCCAGCGCCACGGTGTCGGCCAGCACGGCGGCGGCGCCCCGCCCCGCCCCGGTCGGCAGCCGCCGCCGGGCCAGCACCTGCCCACTGCTTAGGGCGACCAGGCCGGCCGCGATCTTCGTCCCGCCGACGTCGATCCCGATCGCCCAGGGCGGGCGATCGCCATTCCAAGCCGCCCTCATCGCCCGCCCCCCGCCAGGTAGCGCGGCGCGACCCCGAAGATCAGCTCGGCCGGGTGGTCGCCGACGTTATGGTACTGGTGGGGCGTCTCGGCCGGCAGGGAGAAGCCGTCCTTCGGCCCCAACTCGAACCAGTCGGGGCCCGGCCCTTCCCACCCCGGCAGCCGGACGTGGACCGTCCCCTCCCGCACGTAGAGTCCTTCCGCCCCGGCGTGGGCCAGGCACCCCGTCTTCTGGCCGGGGAGGAGGCGGATCGAGCCGACGGTGAGGTGCTCGGTCGAGGCGAGGATGCCGGTCATCACCGGCGCCCCTGCTCCGGGCTCCCCCTCCAGCCGCCAGAGCCGGTCGGCCGGCCGCAGCACGCGGATCGTCTCCTGCGCCCGCGCCGCCTCCCGCGCCATCGGCCAGCGGCCGAGCCACTCGTCGCGCCCGTAGCGGGGCTGGGTCAGGTTGGGCCGGGTCCGGGCGTAGGCGCCCGAGGTCCCGGTCGCCGGCGGCGGCGCGAAGAATTCGAGGACGCGCAGCGCCGTCGGCCCCTCGCTCCAGGCGTGGTGCCAGGTGTCGCGCCGGAAGAAGGCCGCCTCCCCCGGTTCGACCCGGTGGACCTCGCCTGTCTCGGGGTTCGCCAGCAGCAGCACCCCGCGCAGGACGTAGAGGACCTCGTCGGCGGCGAAGACGGTGCGGAAGGCGTCGGAGTGGCGGAAACCGCCGCCGGGGGCCAGGCCGAAGACGATCTGGTGGATCTGGTCGTCGGAGACGTAGATCCAGTCGGCCACCTCCCCCGCCTCGTCGTCCCCCCACAGGTGGCGGGTGACGCTGGCGTACGGGATCGGGCTCGGTCCGTCGAAGGTCGGCCGGGGCGAGGCGCGGTAGCTCACCGGTCGCGGCTCGGGTCGTGGTCGAGGTGGGCGGCGGCGTCCTCGGCGGGCTCCGGGTCGAAGCGGGGCGGCTCGAAGCGGCTCGCGATCGGGAGCGCCTGGCCGGTGTCCCCCGACTCCATCGACTTGAGCATGATCTCTAGCACGTGGTAGGCGTGCTCGGGGGTGATCAGCGGCCGGGTGCCGGCCCGGATGCACCCGAGCAGGTGGCGGACGCCGTCCATCCAGGGCCAATACCCCTGCTCGTAGATCTGCCAGCAGCCGGCCTCGTTCCGCCAGAGCTCGTACCCCTCCGGCGCCCAGTCCTCCCGCTGCATCTGGATCGTGCCCTCGGTCCCGTAGAGCTCGATCCCGGCGTTGCGGTAGCGCTGGATCGTGAAGCCGGTGGTGACGACGGCGTAGCGGGCGTCGCCGAAGTCGAGCAGCAGGTGGGCGTTGTCGTGCGACTCAACCGGCACCCGCTCGCCCTCGATCACCCGCTCGGGGATGGCGACGCCGCTCATCGCCATCACCCGCTGGACCGGGCCGAGGAGGCCGGTCAGGGTGGTCACGTTGTAGACCCCGAGGTCGAACATCGAGCCTCCCCCCGGTCGGTAGTACCAGGGTCCCCAGTAGGGCCCCGACCAGCCGTAGAAGCCCCGCGCCGTCATCACCTGACCGATGTCGCCCCGCTGCAGGTGCCACCAGATCGCTTGGTAGGTCGGGCTGAGGACGACGTGCGGGGCCGGCACGAGCAAGCCGGGGCTCTGCTTGGCCAGCTCGACGAGGCCGGCCGCCTCCGCCAGCGTCATCGCCATCGGCTTCTCGACCAGGACGTGCTTGCCCGCCTCGAGCGCGGCCCGCGTCACCTCGCCGTGGACCGGCATCGCCGCCAAGACCAGCACCAGCTCGACCTCGGGGTCGGCGACGACCTCCCGGTAGTCGGTCGTGAACCGCTCGACGCCGAATCGGTCGCGCATTTCCTCGCGGCAGCGCTCGTCGATATCGCAGCCGGCGACGACGACGTTCGGATAGCCCTCCAGATTCAAGCGCCGCAGGTAGGGCAGGTAGGAACCGAGCGCCACGTTGCCGCAGCCGACGACGCCGATCCGCACCGGCTCCAGCCCTCGCTCCCGCTCCGTCCCCGTCGCCGGCACCGCCGCCGCCGTCACCATCGCTCGTCGCCCTCCAGTCGCTCTCGACCTGATCGTCACAGTGCCGCAGTCGCCGCCCACGGCGTCCGGGCTCTCACGTCAACACCACGCTCACCTGCGGCGCGGCAGTCGCCGGGCCAACCCCTTCCCGCCAGCTCTCCAGCGCCAGCTTGAGGCGGTCGGCCCGATAGACGGCCTTGACCGACTCTACCGGACGCTCCTCGTCGTCGAAGGTGACCCCCTCCAGAAGCAGCATCGGCGCGCCGACGGGGAGATCGAAGAGTTCGCTCTCGTAGCCGTTGGCGATGGTCGCCGCGATTGTTTGGCGAGCGCGCCGCAGCCGCAGGCCGTGGCGCAACTCGATCAGGGTGTAGAGCGACTGCGCCCCGAGATCGGCCTGATCCAGCCCCGGCACCCGCGCCGCCGGCAGCCAGCTCGTTTCGAGCAGGATGGGCGTCTCCCCAGCCGAGCGAAGCCGGACCACCTTCACCACCCGTTCCTCTGGTCCGAGACCGAGGTCGGCGGCGACCCCCGGCGGCGGCGGTACGACCGATTGCTCCAAGACTCTGGAGGCGACCGAGTCGCCGTGGCGCATCGTCTCCTCGGTGAAGCCGAGGAGGTGGAGCGCGTCGTAGGTCAGTTTCGGCGCGGCGACGAAGGTGCCAACCCCGTGCCGGGCCACCAGCGTTCCGTCCCGGACGAGGAAGGCGATCGCCTGCCGGGCGGTCATCCGGCTGATGCCGACCTGCTCGGCCAGCTCCCGCTCGGCCGGGAGCTGCGCCCCCGGCGCCAGCACGCCCCCGCGTACCCGCTCCCGGATCAGCTCGGCGAGCTGGTAGTAGAGGGGGATCGGGCTTTCCTTACTCAGGAGCATTCCTTGCCAGTTCACTCCGGCCTCCACTGCCACGGATGAACACGGGGAATCGCCGGGGGCCTTCTCGCGTCAGAGGTCTAGTCCTCTAGACTAAGGGCGGAGCTGCGGGCTGTCAATCGTCCGCACCCAGATCGTGGAGAATGGGCGCGGCGGCTGACCGAGAGGCAGGCTTCCCGCCGATGCCTTCGGCAGGAGGACGGTGTACCCGTCTCGCGACGGGCGCGGCCGGAGCGGCGACGGACACGGGGAGGGCAGGATGGTCGAGGTCGCGTTGATGATCGAGGGGCAGGACGGGCTCGACTGGCCGCGCTGGCAGGGACTGGCGCGGACGGCGGAGGATTCCGGCTTCGCCGCCCTCTACCGCTCGGACCACTTCACCAACCCGAGCGGGCCGCACCTCGCCGCCTTGGAGCTCTGGACCTCGCTGACCTGGCTGGCCGGCCACACCCAGCGGATCGAGTTCGGGCCGCTCGTCTCCCCCGTCTCCTTCCGCAACCCGGTCGTCACCGCCTGGACGGCGGCCGCCGTCGACGACCTCTCCAGCGGCCGCCTGCGGCTCGGCCTCGGGGCCGGCTGGCAGGAGCGGGAGCACACCGAGCTCGGCTTCGACCTGCTCGAGACCGACCGCCGCTTCGCCCGCTACACCGAGGGGATCGAGATCATCACCCGCCTGCTGCGGGGGGAGGGGCCGGTCTCCTTCGAGGGGGAGTTCTACCAATTGCGGGGGGCCGAGCTGATGCCCCGGCCGCGGCGGCCGGGCGGCCCCCCGATCGTGATCGGCGGCAACGGCCCCCGCCGCACCCTGCCGCTGACCGCCCGCTACGCCGACGAGTGGAACGGCGTCTTCCTGCCACCGGACGAGTTCGCCGAGCGGAACCGGCAGCTCGACCGCCTCCTGGCCGAGGCGGGGCGGCCGCCGGCAGCGGTCCGCCGCACCCTGATGACGCGGGTCGTCTTCGGCCGCGACGAGGGGGAACTGGCGGCCAAGCTCGGGGCGCTGGGGGACGACGCCGTCGCCTCGCTGCGGACCCGGGGGGCGGTGATCGGGACCGCGGCCGAGCTCGGGGACCAGCTGCGGGCCTACGCCGCCGCCGGCGCCGAGCGGGTGATGCTGCAGTGGGTCGACGACCTCGACGACCTGGACGGGATCGCGGCGCTGGGGCGGGCGGCGGCCTAGGTCGCGCCGTCCGGCCCCCGCGCCGGGGGGAGACGCCTGCACCCCCCAGCCCCTCCCTCCCGGACGGATTCGGTTTCGGTTCTCGGCCCGGCGCGGTGAGTCCGGATAGCCGACCGGGGGGGTCGCGGTGGCCGAACGCCCGGGCGTCGGGCTACCGGGGCGAGGTCTCGTGGTGCGTCGACCGTTGTGCGCCTGGTAGGGGCGGGGTCTCAGCCTCGACGCATCACGAGAACCAGTTCCGCGGCGGCAATGCGCCCCCCCCCCTCTCCCGCGCGGGCGAGAGGGGAAGCACGGCACTCGGCACCCGGCACTTGCACTCGGCACTCGGAGGCGCTGGCTCGATGACGACCGAGGTCTTGGCGCGGGGCGGCGGGCAGCCGGGGGAGACGGCCCCGGCGGCGACGGGGGTCGGCGGCGGCCGGCGCGGTCTCACCCCGGGGGACGCGCGGGCGATCGCGGTGCTGGTCGGGCTGACGGCGCTGGTCGCCTGGAACCGGGCCGTCTTCGACAGTTGGCTGGCGCGCTTCGACCTGATGACCTTCTTCCTGCCCTGGTACCACCTGCTCGGCGAGCGGCTGCGCGATCTGGAGGTCCCGGCCTGGAACCCGCACCTCTTCAGCGGCACGCCGCTGGCCGGGGACCCGGAGTCGGGCTGGGGCTACCTGCCGGCGATGCTCGGCGCCGCCCTGCTCCCGATCATCGCCGCCTTCAAGGCGATGGTCGCCCTCCACCTGCTGGTCGCCGGGCTGGCGACCTACGCCCTGGCGCGGATCCTGGGGATGGGGGCGTTGGCCGCGCTCGGGGCGGCCGGCATCTTCGTCTTCGGCCCCTTCCTGAAGTGGACGACCCACTGTTGCCTGATCTTCTCGCAGTGGGCGACCTGGGTGCCGCTGGCCCTGCTCGGGGTCGAGCTGGCGATGCGGGCGCGGCGCTGGCGGGAACGGATCGTCCCCTGGTGCCTGACCGGTTTCGCGGTCAGCCAGAGCCTGGCGGGGTGGATCGGCGAGGGGTGGCTCTACGCGCTGGGGTTGCCGGTCGCCTACGCGGCCTACCGCGCCCTGGTGCCGCCCGCCGGGGGGGAGCCCCTCCGGCCGCGGCTGCTGGCCGGGGCGGCGACGGCGGCGGCCGGTCCGGCGCTGGGGCTGGCGCTCGGTGCCGCCGGGGTGCTGCCGCGGCTGGCGTTCAGCGCCGAGTCGTACCTGGCCGGTGGCTACGAGCAACTGCCGGGGGGCGGGGTGCTCAATCCGCCCTGGACGCCGGAGCGGCTGCTCGGCTCCCTCTTCGGCAGCGGCTACGACGCCCGCTCGGCGGCGCTGGGGGGAGCGGTCGTCGTTCTCGCCGGCGTGGCGGTGCTGGGCGGCCGGGGGCGGCGGCGGCTGGCGGTGGTCCCCTTCTTCGCGGCGCTGACGCTGGTGCCGCCGCTGCTGGCGCTGGAGAGCTCGCCCTTCCACCCCCTGTTCGGGCTGATCCCGCGCTGGCGGGAGTTCCACGAGCACGACGCCTGGCGGGCGATCGCCTTGATGTCGGTCGGGCCGGCGCTGCTGGCCGGGGCGGGGATCGAGTCGATCGCGGCCTGGCGGGGCCGCTGGCGGCTGCTGCCGGTGGTCCGGCAGCCGCTGCTCGGGTTGCTGGCGGTGGCGACCGGGCTGCGCGGCGACCGGTACGCGATCGCGACCCCGCCGCTGCTGGCGGCGGCGGCGGCGACCGCGCTGCTGGCGGCCGTGGTGCTGCTGCCGCCGCTGAACCCGCCTCTGCCGCGGCGGGGTCGGCGGCGACCGAGCCGGGGGCGGGGCGGGGCCGGGGGCGGGCGGT
Organism: Thermomicrobiales bacterium; assembly: GCA_038232775.1. GTDB lineage: Bacteria > Chloroflexota > Chloroflexia > Thermomicrobiales > UBA6265 > JBBSNJ01. The sequence goes on along the minus strand of JBBSNJ010000169.1, from coordinate 31 downwards.
GGGCGGCGGTGGCGCTCGTGGCGATCGCCGT
>JBBSNJ010000168.1:0-6493 GCA_038232775.1 Thermomicrobiales bacterium | reverse complement strand
TGTAACCCCGGTTTCGTCTTCGACTGCGCCAGACGCAGCGACGAGAAGGATGGCGTCGGGGTCGACTGCACACATGGTGACACCCGTCGTGAAGGAATAGAAGTCATCCGTCCCTTCGGCGCGTTTGGCCTCGACGCATCCGACCGGTGGCTCCATGGCCTCCAACCGCTCGGCCTGTTGATAATCGTAGTTGTCAGCCAAGTTGTAGCGGTAGCGGTCGAAGGTTTCTCCTGCGGTTTCCCAGGACCGGCGCACCGCGACCCGGTCGTCGGTCGCGAGGTAGGCAAGGATGGTGATCCGGGCACCGTCTGGTCCGGCATAGACGGCCATAGACCCTTCCCGGAAGATGTCACTGGGAAGGTCGAGGCCGGCCTCCTCCGTCTGGATCCATTCGTCACCAAACCTAGCAGCCGGGGGGAAGAACCGGGCGGAATTGGTGCCGACGGCCGGCGTTGTCTCCTGGGCAGCGACGGGCAGCGCCGCGAGCGCTACCGCGAGAACGACTCCCGCAATCCATCGGTGCATGATGCTCTGCCTTTCCACGATCCTTCACCTGCCCGCCGTCAGTCGTCACCCGACACACGCCGGTGAAGTTCTGCAAACGAGACTGACACCTCAGACGTCGTCACCACCCCGCTACGCCCTAGAGGTGGTGGCGGCGACCGGCGTCGCCGCGATCGGCGTCCCCGCCTCGGCGACGGCGGGGTCGAACCGGATCACCTGGCCGGCGCCAGGCAGGACGCTGTAGATCGACAGGTAGAGCGCGCCGTCGTCGTCCAAGACCACCGAGCCGGGGGCGATCAGCCCGCTGCCGGCCACTTCGGTCTGGCTCCCGTCCGGTGCCACGCGGACCAGCCGGCCCTTGAGGGTGGAGGGGTCTTCGGGGTTCACGTTCGGCAGCCCGCCCCGGAAGAGCTCCAGGACGTAGAGGCTGCCGTCCGGTCCGAACGCCACGTCGATGATGTTGGTGAAGCCCGAGGCGAAGACCTCCGGCTCGCCGCCGCCGGCCGGCACCCGGTAGACGTTCGCGCCCCCCGCCGGGAAGGGGAAGCCGGTCAACTGCCCGACGTAGTAGTCGCCGTCCGGCCCGATCGCGACCGAGTTGGGGACGGCATGCATGTTCAGCTCTTGGCCGTTCGGCCCCGTCTCCGGTCGGTCGGGGAAGACCGCCAGCGTCTCGAACTCGCCGTCGGTGTCGACGCGGAGCAGAGCGTTGGCGCCGGCATCGGCGACGACGAAGCCGCCCTCATCGAGCGCCGCCAGCGAGTAGGGGTTCGAGTTGACCTCGTTCCCGTCCGGGTTCGCCTCGCCCTCGAAGCCGACGATGTCGGCGACGAGCTCGGCGTTCCCGTCGGCTACCTCGATCAAGCGGCCGAGCTCGCCGCCGTCGTCGTCGAGCTCGGCCCGCGTCGCCGGGGCACCGGCGAGGCCGACCACGGCGTAGAGGTCGCCCCCGTCGAGCGCGACGTCGTGCGGTCCGGTCGCCTGGCTGCCGTCCTCGGCCGCCCGCGAGCGGAGCCCCTCGACGACCCGCTGCTGGCTGCCGGCCTCGATCCGCGTGATCGCCCCCGTGTTGCCGTAGCACTCCCGGTTCCCTTCCGGCCCCTCGATGCACGGCCCGTCGCCGGCGCTCCCGGCCTCGGCTACGAAGAGCGCGCCGTCCGGTCCGAAGGCGAGGCCACGGGGGTTGTCGAGACCGGTCGCGAGGACGGTGGCCCGGACCGGGGGCGGTGGGCCGGACGCGGCGGGGGTCGCCACTGGTGTCAGTTCTTGGTCGACGGGGGTCGCTTCCTGGGCCGTCGCCGAGCCGAACGTGCCCAGCGCGGCGAACGAGCCGACGAGGGCGAGCCGAGCGAGGTCACGGCGCTGCATTGGTCATTCCTCCTTGGCGGTCGGGACGAACCATCGGCGGGTGGATTGCTCCCCGGCACTGACCGGGGATTAGGCACTCATCCTATCGTATCTTCGCCAGCTCCGCGCATCCTCAACCGAGCGTTGTCCGCCGCGCCTGATCGGCGGCCCGGACGGAGGTGGGTTCGCGGCCGGGGGCGGGGACCGCCCCAGAAACTGCCGGGCCGGTTGTCCGGGCGGCGTCCCGGCGGCGCGGCGCGGCGGCCACCGGCGACGGCCAGAATCGCCGCCCGACCCCGGCGTGGGGTGGTATAACCGCCTCCGGAACCGTCCGGTGGCGCTCGTCGGGCGCCCGCGCGAGAGGAGCCCCGTCCCGTGGCCGATCCCCGCTTGGAGACCTGGGCCAAGACGCTGGTCGAATACTCCGCCCCGGTCCAGCCCGGTCAGACGGTCGGCATCACCGGCGGCGTCGCCGCCGAGCCGCTGCTGCGCGAGATCTACCGCCACGTGCTCCGGCTCGGCGCCAATCCGGTCCTCGTCCCGGCCTTGCCCGAGCTGCGGGCCGATCTCCTCGGCCACGGTTCGGACGCCCAGCTCGAGTACGTTTCCCCGGTCGAGCGCTTCTTGCGGGAAGAGGTCGACGTGCTGGTCGGCGTACTGGCCGAGACGAACACCAAGAGCCTCTCGGCGGTCGCCCCGGCCCGCGGCGCCCTCTACCAGCGGGCCCGCGCCGGGCTGATGGAGAGCTTCATGCGGCGGGCCGCCGCCGACGCCCTCCGGTGGACGTTGACCCTCTGGCCCACCGACGCCTACGCGCAGGACGCCGACATGGCGACAGACGACTACGCCGAGTTCGTGTTCCGTTCGTGCAAGCTCGACCAACCGGACCCCGTCGCCGCCTGGCGCACCCAGGCCGCCGAGCAGCAGCGCCTGATCGACTGGCTCGCCGGCAAGCGCGAGGTCCGGCTCCGCGGCCCCGACACCGACCTCACCCTCGGCCTTGCGGGCCGCACCTGGATCAACGCCGACGGCACCAAGAACTTCCCGGACGGCGAGATCTTCACCGGGCCGGTCGAGACGACGACCGAAGGTCGGGTCCGCTTCTCGTTCCCGGTCGTCACCCAGGGGCGGGAGGTCCACGACGTCCGCCTCCGCTTCGAGGCGGGCAAGGTCGTCGACGCCAGCGCGGCCAAGAACGAGGCCTTCTTGATCGAGACCCTCGACACCGACCCCGGCGCCCGCGTCCTCGGGGAGCTCGCCTTCGGCACCAACTTCGGGATCGACCGCTTCACGAAGAACATCCTCTTCGACGAGAAGATCGGCGGTACCGTCCACATGGCGGTCGGCGCCGGCTACCCCGAGACCGGCAGCACCAACACCTCCGCCGTCCACTGGGATCTGATCTGCGACCTGCGCCAGGGCGGCACCATCGAGGTCGACGGGGAGACGTTCCTCCGGGACGGGCGGTACCTCGTCTGACGATCACCGGCGATCGCCCGGCTTCCCGGACGCGCGGTTGTTCTGTTCACCTTGCCCCGCCGGCGTGCGGTGCTGCCTCGCGAGCGATACGATCGGCACAATCGCGGCCGTCCCCGGTTGCGCTCGGTCGTGCCACGATGGAGCCGCCCAGGGGCCGTGAGTCGCACCATGCGCCCCGCGCCGGGTGAGCAGCGGGGTGGCGGGCCGCCGGTGACCGTCGCCGCTGGTGGCGCGACCGGTTATACGGAATCCGGGTGAATCCTTCGCCTTCACGGGGCCGGCGACGGCCCTCACCCCCGGCCCCCTCTCTCCCGGACAGTTTGATTTTCGGCCATAGCGCGGGGCTTCCGGGGTCGCGCGGTCGCCGAGAACTCGGCCCGGAACCCGGTCCCGGCGGCCATCGGCTCCGGCGTTCGGCCACCGCGAACCCCCGGATCGCCGGCCCGAACCCGCCGCGCTGGGCCGAAACCGAAACTGTCCGGCAGAGAGGGGGCCGGGGGTGAGGGCCGGCCGCCGCAGCGGGAACGCGACGTGTTCTCCTGGATTCCGCCGGACCGGATTCGGCGTTCGAGGCGCCGGCGCCGGGTACCGGGTGCTCGAGCATCCCGGCATGTTGGAGGGCGGAACAACCGTGTCCAAGCCACGGACCTGATCCTCCTCCGGCTGGGCGAGGAGCGGGTTCGGCAGGGACGGGTCGCCGTTGGCGTTTCCTCTTGGCGATCCATCCCTCGCTGGCGCCTTCCCCATGTCTGGCGGGGCTCCGGAGATGGACGGTGGTCGCTGGCGCGGCCCTCCCCCCGCCCCCTGGTTTCCCGAAGCGGCGATCTCGCTCCGCCTCGAGCGGCGGAACCAGGCCCCCTGATTTCAGGCGAACTCCGTCACCTCCGCCGCCCGCTGCAGGTCGGCGATCACGTCCCCTGGCACCGCCGCCGAGGGCCGGCTGGTGATCGCTCGCACCGCCGCCGGGTCGAGCTTCGGCTCCCGCCGCTCCGTCAGCAGCCCGTTCGTCTCTTGCTCGGTGTCGGTCAACTGCGTGTAGCAGAAGCCGGCGACGGCGGGGCTCGCCAGTACCGCCCCGACCAGCTCCTCGTACTTCGCCAGGAACGCCTCGCGGCCGGCGACGGTCCCGTAGCCGTGCCAGTGCTCCCCCTCGTCCGGCGCCGTCGAGATCCCCCCGAACTCGGTCAGCATCACCGGCTCGTCGCACCGGCGCGCGTCCGGCTGCGCGATCCGCCGGTAGTGGGGTTGAACCTCGCGCAGCGTCCGCTCCAACGCCTCGCGCGTCCCGTACCGCTCGCGCAGCGTCGCCCCGTCGAGGGCGTAGTCGTGGATGCCCCAGATGTCGCTCGCGAGGTGCTCCCAGCCGTCGTTGCCGATCACCGGCCGCGTCGGGTCGAGCGCCTTCGTCAGGTGGTAGAGCGCCCGCACGTAGTCGCGCTGGGCCGGGTCGCGGTCGAGGTTTGGCACCCCCCAGCTCTCGTTCAGCGGCACCCAGGTGACGACCGAGGGGTGGCTGGCGTTGCGGCGGACGACCTCCAGCCACTCCCGCGTCAGCCGCTCGACCGCGCCCGGCGAGAAGACGTAGGCGTTGGCCATCTCCCCCCACACCAACAGCCCGAGCCGGTCGCACCAGGCCAGGAACCGCGGGTCCTCGACCTTCTGGTGGATGCGGACCCCGTTGAAGCCGAGCGCCTTGGCCAGCTCCGCCTCCCGCCGCAGGGCTTCCCCGCTCGGCGCCGCCAGGTGCGACTCCGGCCAGTAGTTCTGGGCCAGCACCAGACGGGGGTAGTAGGGTCGCCCGTTGAGCAGGAACCGCCCGTCGGCGACGCCGCACGAGCGGAGCCCGACGTAGGAGCCGACCCGGTCGAGCTCCTCATCGCCGTCGAGCAGGCTCAGCTCGGCGTCGAGCAGGTTCGGGTGCCGCGGCGACCAGAGCAGGCGCTCCCGCCCCATCGTCACTCGCCCCAGGTCGAGCGCGACCGCGCGCTGGCTCGCCGCCCCGCCGATCAGCCACCGGTCGTCGGCCAGGAGGTCGCCCCGCAGCGACAGCTGCAACCGAACCGCCACCGGCCGATGCGGCGCCGCGTTCAGCCGGACCTCGACCCCGAGCAGCCCGCGGTCGAGGTCGGGGGTCCAACGCACCCCCTCGATCCGGACCGCCGGCACCGGCTCCAGCCAGACCGGCTGCCAGATCCCGGTCGTCCGGTGGTACCAGATGCGGTGCGGCGCCGGCTCCCAGTCCTGCTTCCCCCGCGGCTGCTCCAGGTCGCCCGGGTCGTCCTCGGCCCGGACGACCACCGCTTGGTCGGTGCCCGGGCGGAGGCGGTCGGTGATGTCGGCCGAGAAGGGGGTCTGCCCGCCCTGGTGGGAGACGACGAACCGGCCGTTGACCCAGACGTCGACCCGGTAGTCGACGGCGCCGAAGTGGAGGAGGAGGCGCTCCCCCGGCCGCGTCGGCGGCACCGGGAACGCCCGCCGATACCAGACGACGGGATGGAAGGCGGGATCGCCGACGCCGCTCGCCCGCGACTCGGGCGGGAAGGGGACGACGATCTCCCGGTCGAAGACCTCCGGTCGCTCGACCCACCCCTCGTCCCGACCGACGTCGCCATCGTCGAAGGCGAAGCGCCAGGCGCCGGAGAGGTCAGTCCAGCGGTCGCGGGTCAACAGCGGTCTGGGGTGCTGGTCGATCCCGTCCGTGGTTCCCATCTCCCGCCTCTAGCCGAACACCCGCCGCAGGAACGCCAGCCCCTCGACCGCGATCTCGTCCTGCGACGACGCCAGCGGCCGCCAGATCGAGGCCGCCGTCGCGATCGTCTCGTTCTCGGAGGTGAACGACTCGATCACCGCCGGTCCCCTGTAGTCGATCTCGCGCAGCGCCCCGCCGATTGGCCCCCAGTCGGTGTGGTCGGCGCCGGGGGTGCCGCGATCGACGCCGCAGGCGTGGAAGTGGACCAAGCGGGGGCCGACCGCCCGGATCGCGTCGGCCGGCCGCTTCTGCTCGATGTTCATGTGGAACGTGTCGAGCAGCACCCCGCAGGCTGGATGATCGACCCGATCGACCAGCTCGATCGTCTGCGCCGCCGTGTTGAGCAGGTTCGTCTCGAACCGGTTCAATGGCTCGACCGCCAGCCGCACCCCCCGCTCGCCGGCGAGCTCCGCG
>JBBSNJ010000167.1:0-6508 GCA_038232775.1 Thermomicrobiales bacterium | reverse complement strand
GCTCGGCGGCGTTGAAGAAGAACTGGAGATCCCGCCGCGGCACCCCGGTGCAGGCGCAGACCGTGTTCTGGATCGTCAGCCGCCGGGTCAGCTCGGGGTCGGCGACGGCGAAACCGGGGAGGAGGTCGACGACCGGCGTGTCCCACGATAGCCGTCCCTCGTCGACCAGCGTCGCCATCATCAGCGTCGTCATCGACTTGGTCGTCGAGCCGATCATCATCCGGGTCTCGGGCGTGACCGGCGCCTCGCCCCCCAGCTCGCGGACGCCGAAACCCTGCTCGTAGACGATCCGCCCGTCCTGGACGACCGCGACCGCCGCCCCCGGCACCGCCAGCCGGGCCAGCGTCTCGGCCACGTACGACTCCAGCTCGGCCAACTGCTCTGCCGCCAGCGGCCGGGCCGCGGTGCCGGAGAGATCGGTCCGCTCGACGCCGGTGATCGCGAAGCCGCTGTCGATGATCTGGATCTGGGCCGCCCGCCGCAGGATCGCCGGCACCGGTCCTCGATAGAGTTGGACGTAGACCCGATCGCCGACGAGCTGACCGATCCCTTGGACGATCTCGCCGCTGGCGGCACCGGTGTCGTAGGTGGCGACGACGACCCGCTCCACCCCCGGCGGCGGCGGCGGCTCGACCGTCTGCTCCGGCTCCCGATCGAAGCCGGGCTCGACGCGGCGCCAGGCCTCGGCGATCGCCGCCGCCGGATCGGTGCCGTCGACCACGAGCAGGGTGGCGGTGATGTCCCCTTCGGGGGAGCGGAGGACGGCGGAGTCCCCGACCGTCTCGGCTTGCCAGCCGGTCGGGATCGGGACGGTGAAGCGGCCGGCGGGCTCGACGTAGGTGTCGTCTGCTCCGGCGACGGGGGAGGCTGCCGGCGAGGCGAGGGGCGAGGCCACGGGGCTCGTCGCCGGGGTCGCTTGGCCCAGGGCGCGGGCGTTCGCCGCCGCCAGCGGCACCCCAGCGAGCAGCGCCACGGCCAGGACGAGCGCGAGCCGGGCGAAGCGGGATCGATCCATCACGATGCTCCTCTCGTCGCGGCCCGGCGCCGCTGAGCGCGGACCTGATCGGCACGTTGCTGCGAACCAAGCGACTGAGCGTTGCCCCGGGCGCCGCCGGCTCGTGCGATCCCTCGGCGGGGTTCAGGCGGTGGGGGTGGCGGCGCCTGGCGTCGCTGGGGCGCGGGGCGTGGCCGCCGGGGAGGGGGAGGCGCTTGGCGTTCTCGCCTCTCGCGCTGGCGCGACCAGGAGATTGAAGCCCTGGGTCGAGTCGCCGCCCCGACGCAGGGCGACGAAGATTTCCACGGCGTAGTGGCCGGGGGGGAGGTCGGGCGAGAAGGTCGTGATTTTGCCCTTGGCCAACTTGCCCTCCCGCACGGGTCTGGGGCCGCCGTAGCGGAGCCAGGTTTCGCCGTCCTCTTCCCGCACCGCGTCGTAGGGGTAGATCGCATAGCCCGCTTCGGCGGCCCGACCGAGAGCGGAGACGTCGATCGCGAGCGTCTCGTTGGCTGATACCTCGAGAGGAACCTCGGGGATCTCGACCCCGATCGCGTCGACGCAGCCGTTCTTCCAGCAGAAGGAGCCGTCGCCCCCCGCTTGCTCGCCGCCCCCGTCAGCGCGGAGGATGATTCGGGGCGGTGCCGCGAGGGAGTAGGGGGCATCCTGGCCCCGCATGGACACCGCCTGCTCCCCCCCGAGCAGGGACAGGATGCCGACCAGGGCACCGACCAGCGCGGCGACGATCCGCTGCTCCATTGCCGATCTCCTCCGCGAGCCCGAGGCGGGCGCTCGGGGAAGGATAGCCCGTGCCTCCCCTGATCCGGAATCCGGGTGGAGGCTACGGGTCGGGCTGGCGCCGACGGCCCTCACCCCCGACCCCTCGCCCGCCGCGGCGGGCGAGGGGAGCACGGTCTGCTCCGCCGGACCTGATCGGAACGGATCAACCGGAGTCCCGATGAGGGATCGCGGCGCGTCCGGTCAGCTCGGCCATCGCTTCTCGGTGGCGGACGCCCGCGAGAGCAGAACCCGGCCGGTGGACTCGTCTGCGGGCGGTGATGGCCTGCCGCTGGCCCAGCACGCGGGAGCCGATGATGGGCTCCTACTCCGGCAGCCTCGCTTGCCGAAGGGAGGCCGTCTCGGTCGGCCCCGGCGGCACCGTTTCGCCGAGCCGCTCCTCGATCAGGGCGATGTAGGCGGCGGTGTCGAACTTCCGGTCCATCCCCTTCCGCCCCATCGGCCGGACCAGGCCGAGCACCGGCTTGTTCGGGGGAAAGGGGCGGTCGTGCCGGCCGCCGATCGCCCAGGCGACGTTGGCGTAGCCGGCCGGGTCGCGGCCGCAGAGGAAGTAGCGGTCGTTGAAGGCGATCGTCGTCTCGTAGGCTTCCTCGGGCGACGACGTCCAGAGCAGGATCTGCTTCGCCCAGTACATCCGGAGCCGGTTCGGCATCGTCCCCTCGGCCACCATCTGCCGCTGGGCCACGTTCCAGAGGCGATCGCCGGTCGTCCCCGCTTCGAGCTCGGCGCGGCGGTAGCGGACGGGGCGGGGGTCGGCGGCGTGCTCGGCCAGCGTCTTGCGCCCCCAGTCGGGGAGACCGAGGTAGTCGTCGTAGTGGGGGTCGCGGAGCGCGAAGTTGACCGCCAGCTCGCGCTGGGTGATCAGCTCGTCGAGGAAGGCGTCCGGGCCGGCGTCCGCCGCCCCCGCCTCCGGCTCGTGCGTCGCCGCCCCGGCTGGCACCGCCGGCGCGGTCTCCGCTTTGGCGGCGAGGACCGCGCGGGCGACCTCGACCGGGCCGATCTGCCCGAAGTGGAGGTAGGGGCCGAGACCGCTCTGGCCCTCGCGGTCGGGTCGGTCGCGGTCGGTGTGGTAAGCAACTAGCCGGGCGCGGACGAAGCGGTCGAGCCGGGCCAGCGCCTCGGCCCGGCCGCCCCGGAGCGCCGGCGACGGCGCGACCGAGCGGTCGAGCGCCAGCCCCTCGACCGCCGCCAGCGGCTCCGGTCCGGCCCGCAGCGCCGAGAGCTCGCCGCGGACCGCCGCCGGCGGGTCCGGGATCGGGGCCAGCCGGTCGCCGGCCGTGATCGCCCGCCAGAGCTTGCGGCGGAAGGTGTAGGCGCTCCACTCCAGCTTCGGGAAGAGGGCCGGCGGGGCGACCGTGTCGGTGTCGACGGCGACCAAGGGCACCGCCAACCGCTCCGCCGCGCCCAGTCGCCACGCCTGGCCGAGCCGGAGCGGATCCTGGTCGGCGACGACGACCGCCGCCCGGAGCTCGCGGGCCAGGGCCGGCAGCGTGTCGGTCGGCTCCCCGACCCGGAGCGCCCAGCCGATCCCCCGCGCCGCGAAGGCGTCGGGCAGCTCCCCTAGCCCTTCGGCCATGAAGCGGTACGAGCGGAGCGTCGCCCGTGGGTAGGCCGGGGCCAGGCAGAAGGCGGCGACGACCGGCAGGCCGAGCTGAGCGGCGATCGCGACCGCGAGGTTCGCCGACGGGTTGGCGCTCGCCCGTTTGGCGCGCTGCACCCAGAGGAGGACGCAGCGGCCGTCCTCGGCCGTCGGGCCGGCCCGGAAGATCTCCAGACGGGGGTCGTCGCGGGCGATCAGCGAGGCAAGATCGGGCATGGGTGGTCGACTCCAGCGCGCGTCCGCCGGCCTCGAACGGCCGGTCCGTGCCCGACCGGAGCAAGCCGCGCACCCCGGATTCGCGCCGCCGGGCCGGTGCCGTGGCCGAGGCGACGGCGGCAGCTTCCGATGTGAGCCCCGACCGCGCCGGCCACACCTGGCTTCGTGGTAGACGTCGGACAGTGGAGTGGCGGCGGACCGAACGGCGACGGAGCGGCGCCCCGCGCCGCCAACTACCAGCGTCTGTTCATTCTCCCGAGCCGCCGGTGAGTCGGCGACGCCGCCTCAGCAGGCGCCGGCCGCGTTCGGCGCCGCAGCTCCGGGAGGCATCCTTTGTCAGTCTGGGCGACCGTCGAACCCGCGCCCGTCGATCGAGACCGGACGGGCTCCGGCCGCGCACCGCGCCCGCTTGACACGCCCCCGACTCTCCCGTACGCTCGGCCAAGGACGAACTTCAACCGTTGAGTAATCAAGTCTTGACGAACGCCGGCGCGCGAGCGGAGACGTGGCAGATGGCGGACGGTGCGGCTCCCCGGCGGTCGTTCGCGCTCGTGGTGGCGGGGCTCTTGCTCGCCCTCGTCGGTCTGGCGGTGCCGGCCGGGCCGGCCGGGCCGGCGCCAGCGATGGCGCAGGGCACGACCTTCGACTGCACGGTGGGCGCCGGACCAGCTGCGTCGCCGGCGGGCGGCGGGCGGGGAGAGCCGAGAACGGCCGCTTCCCCGGCCGACTTCCCGGAGGAGGGGGGGGAGCTGACGGTCTTCGCCGCCGCCTCGCTGACCGAACCCTTCGAGCAGATCGCCGGCGACTTGGAGGCGGCGCACCCCGGCCTCGACATCACCTTCAACTTCGCCGGCTCGCAGGCGCTGGCGACACAGCTCAACGAGGGCGCGGCGGCGGATGTCTTCGCCTCGGCCAACGGCGCCCAGATGGTGGCCGCGATCGCGGACGGCTCGGTCGCCGGCGAGCCGGCGACGTTCGCCCGCAACCGGCTGGCGATCGTCGTGGCGGCCGGGAACCCGGCCGGGGTCGAGCGGCCGGCCGACCTCGGGGCGGACGGGGTGCGCCTGGTCCTGACCCAGGCCGACGCCCCGGCCGGCCGCTACGCCCGGGAGTCGGTCTGCCGGATGGGGGAGGACGCCGCCACCTACGGCGACCGGTTCGTCGAGCGGGTCGCCGCCAACGTCGTCTCCGAGGAGGAGGACGTGCGCGGCGTGCTGACCAAGGTCCAGCTCGGCGAGGCGGACGCCGGCATCGTCTACGTCTCCGACGCCCTTGGGGCCCGCGACTTGGGCGCGGTGATCGCGATCCCGGAGGGGGTGAACGTGGTCGCCAGCTACCCGATCGCCGCCATGGCCGGGGGCGACGACGCCCTCGCGGCCGCCTTCATCGGCTACGTGCTCGGCCCCGAGGGGCAGGCGACGCTCGCGGCGTTCGGCTTCGAGCAGGGCGCCTAGCCAGCCTCGAGCGGCCGATGGCGGGGCGGGGGAGAGGGCACCCGCCCGGCCACGGTCGGCGCTCCGGAGCGCGGGTGCGGAGCGTGGTCCGCGCTCCGCGTGGGCACTGCTGCCTCGGCGCGGCCCTCACCCCTTCGTCTCCGCTTAGGGGAGACCCCGCCCCTCGCTCCCGCTGGGCGGGAAAGGGGACCGGGGAGCCCAACCCCCACCCGTCTGCCGAGGGTCGGATGAGGTTCGGAGAAGGAGGGAGGCAGCCGCTGGAGCGCGATCGAGGCTCTCGGCCGGGGCGGCCACCGACGCGACCAGCGCCGCCGGAGCGGGTCACCGGGCAGGAGTCGAGCCGATGATCGGGGTTCAGGAGGCGACGCCACGATCAGGCGCAACCGGCGCCGGCGAGATCGGGCGGGCGGCGCTCGCCGCCCCGATCGCGCCGCCTCGCCGCGGACCGAGTCGAACGGTGGCGGGCGGCGGGAGAGAAAGTGGCCTCCGCGGGGCGGCGGCGCTGCTCGTCCTTTTCTTGCTGCTGCCGCTCGGGGCGATGGTCTGGCGCGCTGCTTCCGGCGACGTCGTCTTCGACGCGCGGGCGTTCGCCACCCTGCGGCAGGCGCTGGTCCTCAGCCTCGCCACCGCGACCGCGGCGCTGGCCGTGATCGTCGCCCTCGGCACGCCGCTCGCTTACCTGCTGGCGCGCCGGCCCTTCCGCGGCGCCCGCCTGGTCGAGACCCTGGTCGACCTGCCGATCGTGCTGCCGCCGGCCGTCGCCGGCATCGCCCTGCTGATGGCCTTCGGCCGGCGGGGGGTGATCGGACAGTGGCTCGACCAGGTCGGGATCACGATCGGCTTCACCTCGGTCGCGGTCGTCTTCGCCCAGGTCTTCGTCGCCGCGCCGTTCTTCGTGCGGGCGGCGCGGGGCGGGTTCGCCCACGTCGCCCCGGACCTGGAGCGGGCGGCGGCCGGGCTGGGGGCGACGCCCGGCACCGTCTTCCGCCGCGTCACGCTGCCGCTGGCCCGGCCCGGTCTCGCCGCCGGCGCGGTGCTGGCCTGGGCGCGGGCGCTGGGGGAGTTCGGGGCGACGATCATGTTCGCCGGCAATCTGCCCGGCACCACCCAGACGATGCCGCTGGCGATCTACGGCCGCTTCGGGGCCGGGGACCTGGGGTCGGCCCTGCTCCTCTCGCTCGTCTTGCTGGCGGCGTCGCTGCTGGTCCTGCTGGGGGTCCGGCTGCTCGGGGCGCGCGCCGGGGATGGGGCCGTCTAACACGGAACCTAGGTGATCGCTGCCGCTTCCCGGAGAGCAGCCCTTACCCCCGACCCCCTTCCCCCTGTCCCGTGCGCGGGAGAGGGGAGACGTTCCCCCTCCCGAGAGCGGCATGGTGCAACCGGATTCTGGATGAGCTCCCTTCAGGGGGGGGCGTCGGTTCAGCCCGGTCCCTTCAGGGCCGGGCGACG
>JBBSNJ010000166.1:0-6538 GCA_038232775.1 Thermomicrobiales bacterium | reverse complement strand
GGTTACAGCTGCCGATCAGGTAATTTTGATTGCGCTGGAGATGGGCACGGACGTCTAGGCGAGGCGGGACGCGGCCGTTGAATAGAGGTTTCCGGATATGCCCGCGTTGCGCCGAGTGAGCCTCGGCGGCTTAGTGGGCGTACTCGGCTCGCTTCGGACACCAGGGAGGGTCCCCGTGCGGATCGCGGTCATGGTGATCGGCCTGATTCTCGGCGCGATCATGTTCGTTCAGACCTTCCTGGTCAACACGTTGTCGCAGGCAGGTGGATCCCAAACGGAGGCGAGTGAAGTTGCCGGGGCGATGGGGCTGGCAATGTCACTGCTCTGGCTTCTAGCCTGTGCCCTTGTAATACCGTTCCCCCTGGTCTCGACCGCCCTGTTCTTGCTCTCGGCCGTCGTCGGCTTTGGCTTCGCCGGCGCTTTCCCCGACCTCGCCTACTGGGGAGCTGCCGCTCTCCTCCTGGCCACCTTCTCCGTCTTCGGGTGGTCCGGCAAACGGCGGAGCGCTCGCCGCGAGATGGTCCGGCGCGAAACCGAGGCCCGTGATCGTCAGGCAGACGTTGACCGAGCCGTCGCTGCCGGCGTTGCCGCGGCCACCTCCCGCCCTGAACGACTCCCGCCCCGGTGAACACACACCTTCGCTCCCGCTCGTCCCGTCAAGCGGGATCCGTTCAAGAGCGCTTCGTAGTCTGCCTCCGCTCATGCCTCAACCCTGACCGGCCACCATGGCGCATACGGCAGCAATTTCTGTCTGGACTTCAACGAGATTTCGCTCCATGCCAGGTCGAGCGCGAGGGCAGGAACCCGGCTGGTACTGACCGTCATGAGTACCTTGAAGGGCTAACCGACGTAGGCCTCCCGTCCCCAGTCGAAGTGGCGTAATGCTACGCCCCCGGTCCTCGAACCCGCGGGAACCGGAGCAAGGCCAAAGGTTGGTGCTGCCGCCCCGAGTCCCTATCTCCACCAATCATCCGGAGGAATGGGTTTTTCGTCGGTTCGGCTCAACTCGCGACCTCAATCAACCTTGCGGACGGTACTTGCCGATGCTGGCGCCAGCGCCGACGAAGGGGGGGAGCCAGCGGGCTTCGGCCGCGATCAGCTCGTCCACCAGACCCCGGATCTGCTCGAGCGTCAGCAGCGCGCCGGTCAATGGGTCGAGCATCACCGCCTGGTAGACGTGGCCGATCCGCTCCTCGATGGCCGCACTGACGGCCAGCTCTTGGACGTTGACGTTGGTGCAGTTGACGGCGGCGCACTGGGGCGGCAGGCGACCGGGGGCGGTCGGTTGGACGCCGTTGCCGTCGACCAAGCAGGGAACCTCGACGCAGCAGCCCTCGGGCAGGTTGGGGATCAAGCCGCGGTTGGCGACGTTGCCGTAGACCACCGCGGGCTCGCCGGTGGCGCGGGCGTGGACGATCGCGGCGCCGTACTCCAGCGAGGGCGCCAGCTCCCCCTTCAGACGGGCGAGGAGGGCCGCCACCGGATCCCCCTCCGCCCGGGCGGAGCAGACCTCGTAGTAGTCCCAACGCTCGGGGATGAACTCCTCGATCAGCTCGGGGCGCTTGCGGAAGTACGGCAGATACTCCGAGGCGTGGTGGCTCGACTCGGTGTGGAAGTAGCCGAAGGCGGCCATGATCTCGGTCCGGACGCGCTCGGCCCCGCCCTCGTAGTCGGAGTCGCCCCGATCTGCTTCGCTGTGGTCGCCGCGGTCGGAGGCCAGGCCGTCCCGTCGCCGGCGCGCCAGGTGGCGGCTCGCCATCGTCTCCCGCAGTCGCGGGTAAAGATCTTCGCCGTTCCGCTCGAAGCGGAGGAACCAGGCCTGGTGGTTGATGCCGGCGGCGAGGAAGGAGACCTCCTCGTAGGGGACGCCGAGCTGGCGGGCGAGCATCCGGGAGGTGCCCTGCACGGAGTGGCAGAGGCCGATGGTCGGGACGCCGAGGCGGTCGAGGTACCAGCAGCTCATCGCCATCGGGTTGGCGTAGTTGATCAGCAAGGCGCCGGGGCAGAGTTCGGCCATGTCGACGGCGAGCCGGGCATAGGCGGGGGCGGAGCGGAGGAAGCGGAAGACGCCGCCCGGGCCGAGGGTGTCGCCGACCGTCTGATCGAGCCCGTAGCGGCGCGGAATCTCGACGTCGAACCGGTAGGCTTCGAGACCGCCGACTTGGAAGGTGACGATCACGTCGTCGGCGCCGTCGAGCGCACGGCGCTGGTCGGTGGTGGCCTCGATCCGGGTCGGGAAGCCGTGGTGGGCGACCAGGTCGCGGGCGGCGGCGGCGGTGACCTCCAGCCGCTCGGGGTCGATGTCCATCAAGCAGAGCGTGCTTTCCCGCAAGGCGGGGAAGCCGAGCAGATCCCCGATCAGGCGGAGGGGGAAGACGTAGCCGCCGGCGCCGATGATCGCGATCTTGGGCATGGCGATTGGCTCCTGGCCGGAAGTGGAGCGAACGGCGTCGGGCCCCACCTACCCCCGCCGGACCTCGGGCGAAGCGGCAACCTCGTCTCCCCTGCTCCCGGAACGCGGGAGAGGACGGCGGGGAGTGCGGGTCGCCGCAGCGACAATGCTCGCCGAAGCTCGGAACGGGAACGTTGTCTGGGGCACCCTCGGGCGACCCGACGACCCAGGCCGGGCATTCTCCGCCGCGCCGGAGAGGACGACCGCCGCTACCAGTGGATCTCGACCCGAGTGCCGATCTCGACGAAGCCGTAGATCTCGGCGGCGTCCTCGGGAGCGGTCGCCACGCAGCCCCAGGTCGGGCCGTCGCCGTTCGGGACGACCCGACCCTTGGCGTCCATCACCCAGGAGTGGAACCCGTTCTCGCGGCCGGGGTCGAAGCCGGCCCAGTACATGAAGTAGTTGTCGGCGTAGGGGGTGTAGGTCAGCTCGGCGATCTTGCTCTGGATGCGGTAGGAGCCGGGCATCGTATCGTGGAAGTCGTCCTCCGCTCCCTCGCTCAAGGAAGCCCGGTAGGAGGCGACCGGACGCTGGCCGACCATCAGCCGGACCGTCTCGGTCCCCTTGTCGACGTCGACCCAGCGATCCCCGTCCGGCTCGGCCAGAACCTCGATCGCGGCGACCGCCGGCCGGCCGCGGGAGGCGTAGAAGTCGAGGTCGAGGGTGCCGTCCTCGACCGCGACCTCGAACTCCTTGACGACGGCGGTCAGGGGACCGACGTCGGCGGCGATGTCGTAGTCTTCCAGCTCCGTCCGGCCCTCGGCGTCGACGCTGAAGACGCGCCGCCCTGCCCCGCCGCCGGCGCCCGCGGCGAGCTCGGCGAGGTGGAGGCGGACCAGGAAGGTGCCCTCTTCCGGGAGGGGGATGGCGTAGGAGAACTCGCCTCGGTCGACGCGCCCCTCCCGCTGACTGAGGTAGACGCGGTCGCGCTCGGTCCCCAGCACCTGTTCCACGTCCGGCGGAGCCAGGGCGACCCCCCCGGCGAAGTAGTCGTCGTCCTCCCAATCGCTAGCCCGATCCGAGCCGGTGCCACGGGAGAGCGCCGCCCGCTCCGAATCCGCGGCCCCCTCAACCCGACCGCCCCCGCGCTCGGAACCGACGCCGGCCGCCGACCGGGAACCGCTCCCCGCTCGCCCGGGGCCGTCGGCAGGCTCGGGATCGGGTGACGCCCCGCCCGGCTCGATGCCACCCTCGGGGTCGCTCCGGTCGTCGATCCCGGCGATCATCCAGCCGGGGTCCGAGTCGTCCTCGTCGAGACGCGACGGGGCGTTGACGCCCGCGGCCATCCAACCGCGACGGTCCGGCGCGGGGTCTCCGTCCAGCTCGTCCGCGGCCTGGTCCGCCGGCCGCGGCTCGCCCTCCCCGTCGAGCGGGTCGCCCTCACTCGGGGCGGAGGGGCGATCGCCGAGCAGCGACTCCTCGCGGTCGAGGAACCCGTCGCCGGGCTGGGGACGGGCGAAATCCTCGTCCGCCGCCACGTCGCCGTCGCCGGGGTCGGCCGCTTCCGCCGGATCGGCCGTGGGCGAGGCGGCGTCGCGCGCTCGGTTTCGCTCCGGGCGCTCGCGGCGCTCGACGGCGGCGGAAACAGCTTTCCGCTCCGGCGTGGGCGACTCGCCGCGATCGGTCTCGGTCCGAGCCCCAACGGTGGGAAGCTCCTGTTCGGAGGCCGGCGCCCTGGATCCGGCCGCCACTTCGTCGTCGTCGTCCGCTGGGAAGCCAGCGTTGATCCGGACCAGCGGCTCGAAGGCGGAATCGGGCACGACGAACGGTTCCAAGACCGGCGGCGGCCCGTCCGGGGGCCTGGGCGCCAGCTCCGGCGCCGGCGCCTCGCCGTCGGGCTGCTCCACCGCGGGGCGGATCGGCACCGTCCGCCCGCTGCCGCCGTCCGCGTCGCCGTCGCCGCTGCTCCCCCCGCTGCGCTCCCCGCCCCCGCCCGGTGCCCGCCCCCCGTCGTCGGCCGTGGGTTCCGACGGGGCGGAGACGTCCCGCCGCTCCTGGTCACGCTCGCCGCCCCCACCGTCCTTAGCGCCGTCCTCACTCCCGAAATCGCGTTCGCCACCGCCACCGCCACCGCCGCCGCTGTCGTCGACGCCGTCCCGCCCGGTTTCGGCGCCACCGTCCTCGGCGGCACCGACTTCGCCTTCTCCAACGCTCTCGCCGCCGCCGTCACCGCCGCCGCCACCGCCGCCGTCTCGCGGCCCGGCGTCGCGCGGAGGTTCGGCTTCGGCGGGCGGCGGCCCGGGCGCCGGATCGCCGTTGGGGGAACCGTCGCACTGGTTACCGATGCCGTCGCCGTCGGCGTCGCCCTGGCCACCGTTGGCGATCTCCCGGCAGTTGTCGCGATTGTCGCCGACCCCGTCGCCGTCGATGTCGGAGGCGCCGTCGCCGCCGCCGCCAGCACTGCCGTCAGTCTGGCGCGTCTCGCAAGCGTCGCCGACGCCGTCGCCGTCTTCGTCGCGCTGGTCGGTGTTGGGAACGCTCGGGCAATTGTCGATGATGTCCGGGAAGTAGTCGGCGTCGCCGTCGCTGCCGGACGGTCCCGTCACCGGGTCGAGCGCCGGGGCTTGCTCGTCGCCGCCCGACGGTCGATTCTCGGCGTCGTTGCCACCGGTCTCGTCGCCGCCGCCGTCGCGCGCCCGTTCTTGCTGCTGTTGCTGTTGCTGTTGCTCTTGGTCGCGGTCCCGATCGCGCGGTCCCGCATTGACGCCCCCGGCCACCGGGGCGAAGATCAGCGCGAGGATCAGGAGCGCAATCAGGCGCTGCCCGAATCCGAGCAGTCGCGGCCCGTGCTGTGACCTCCCCACGGCCCGTTCCCCCTCCCGATCCCGCGGCTGTCCGACGGCCGACGCCGGGAAGGGAGGACGGCGTCGCCCCCGCACCGGCATCGTCACCGTCGCGACGGGCCAGGGGCCGGCGCGCGACAGCGGTGTTCTCTCGCGTTCTCTCGGCAGGTGTCTGACGCGCGGGGTAGTCGAACGATTCCTGGTCGATCGCGGGGTTCCCAGGGTACCCCAAGGGTTCTCCGCCCGGCAAGCCATCGTACAGCCCAAGCCGACGCTTGGGTACATCCCCGGACGAGAACCGCCGCCCGCGAGTGTTTGACCTTCGATCGGGATGTCGACCGCCGCCGGCCCGCCCGGGCAGCAGTCCCGGCGGCCCTCGGTGGCTCCTCGTTCGGCGACTCCCCGAGGTGATTCGATCAGAGAACCTTGGAGTTGCTCCCGCGAGCGAGGGACCCGTCGATGGCGCCCTCGCGGTCGTCCCGGCCCCAATCTTGCGGCAAAAGACGTCCCGCACGGGTTCCGATGCCGAGACACGGGGGTCACGTCGCTCCAATCAGGAGGTGACCGATGACCGACCTCGAACGCGCCGACACCCTCGCCATCCAAGGCGGCGACCTTTTGGGTCCGACTGTCCGCGAAATCCTGACCCACCTCTGCGGCGGCGCGGGCCGCGGCGATGCCTGCCGCAGCTTCGGCATGGTGATCGAGTGGTGCGAAGGGCGCGGCGACTGCACCTTCGCCGTCATCTGCCCGGGCTGCGCGATCCAGTTCCTGGTCGACGAGGAGGAACTGGACGAGCTGCGCCGCTGGACCGACGCCGAGGGGAACGCGCTGGTGTGCGGGGTGCGCTGGGAGTAGGATCGTCCGACGAGCCGTCGTCCCTAGCGCGGCGAGCTAACCGTCGTGGCCGAGGAGCGCCCGGACGCTTCGGCGAGACCGAAACGACGGGGAGGCGACCGGACTGGTGACCCCGCCGGTGGTCCTCGCGGACGCACCGTAGCGGCTGATTCCGGTCGCCCAGGAAGTCGTTGCCGGCGCCGTGGGCGAAGCGACGCGTCGGCTACTATCCAGGGAGGCGGCCGCCTGGCCGTCAGATTCGCGGTCGGGGACGGATGGGCGCGTGGAGATCGTGATCGTTGTCTTGGTGCTCGTCCTGGCGCTCGCTGGGGGCGCGGGCGTGGTCGCGGTGCGCGGCGGCTGGTCGGTTCCGGTCCTGCCGGGCCGGGGCGGCGCCGGCGGGATCGAGGGGAGAGGGCGGCGGTCGCGGGAGATCGTCGACGTCACCCCTCGGACCATGCCGGAG
>JBBSNJ010000165.1:0-6567 GCA_038232775.1 Thermomicrobiales bacterium | reverse complement strand
TGCCGCCGCCGGCCCGACCGCGGCCAAGACCAGCCTGGTCAGGGGATGGAGGAGGGGGCAGCGAGGATCGGGCCGGTAGTGGCGCGACCCCTTGACCCGCTCCGCTCGCAGCACCCCCAAGCGGGCCAGCTTGTAGCACTCGTGCTGGAGGCTGCTGATCGGCAGCTCGAGCCGCCGCGAAAGGTCGGTCAGGCCGAAGCCGAGGTGGGGCCGAGGCAGGAGGTGGCCGAGCACCGCGGCGCGGACTTTCGAGGAGAGCAGCTTCGCCAGCAGCTCGGCCACCCGTCGCCTCCGCTCCCGCTACCCCAACCCGCGCTGGGCGTACGTTATCGTATCAACCAGCGCTCGCGCCCCGTCCCGCCGCGCCAGAGGGCGGGTCGCTGGCGGTGACGACGCCGAGGAGCGGGACGGGAAACCGGCGACGACGCGGAGGGAGCCGTGGCGGGGGACGGGGCGGAACCGCGGGGGGTGGCCGACGCCGACAGCCGGGCGCGGACGCACCTCGCCAACGAGCGGACGTTCCTGGCCTGGCTGCGGACCGGGCTGAATCTGATCGTGCTCGGGCTGGCGGTCGCCCAGTTCCTCGACCCGAGTCTGGTCGGGGGCGTCCCGTTGGAGTCCTTTTTCGGGGCCGTCTTGGTCGGCAGCGGCGTCGCGATGACCGGCCTGGCGGGGGTCCACTACCGGCAGAGCCGGGTGCAGATCGACGACGGCCGCTACCGGGCTCCTGGCCGCATCGTCGTCGCCGCGGTGCTGCTGGTGGGTCTGGCCGGCTTGGTCGCGCTCGCCGTCGTCGTCTTGCTGGGCGGCGGCTGAGGGGCGCCGTGGCGGTTGAAGGGAGCGGCGGCGGTGGCGGCCGACGATCACCGGGGCCGCGAGCGGGGGGTGGGGCCGTGGCTGCCGAAATGCCGGCCGAGCACGCGATCCTGGGGTTGCTGGCGCTCGATCAGGGGAGCGCGGCGGGCGAGGGGGAGGGAGGGCACGGCTACAACCTGGCCCGCCGCTTCGCCGACGACGAGCCGCTGGGGGAGGTGCTGCGGCTGGAGCCGGGGATGCTCTATCACCACTTGAAGAAGGTCGCCCGCGTCGGCTGGGTCGAGGAAGTGGCGGCGGCGGCCGAGTCGGGGTTGGGAACCCGCCCGCCCCGCCGCCGCTACCGGTTGACGCCGGACGGACTGGCCGAGCTGCGGCGCTGGCTCGGGGAGCCGGTCGCCCACACCCGCGAGCTGCGCCTGGAGTTCTTGGTCAAGCTCTACTTCGCGCGGCGGCTGGTGCCCGAGCGGGCGGGTCGTTTGGTGGCCGAGCAGCGGGCGATCCTCGAGCGGCTGGCCGCCTCGCTGGCCGCCCAGCGGCGGGCGCTCGATCAGGAGCCGGCGACGGCCGGGGGGAGGTCCGCTGCCGATGCCGACCCGGACGCGGCGGCCACCGACCACGAGTTCCGGCGGCAGGTGCTCGACCTCCGGCTGGCCCAGACCGAGGCGGCGGCGGGGTGGCTGGAGCGGGTCGGCGGCGCGGAGGGGTGGGGACCGGCGGGCGGTCGCGACCCGGAAGCAGGGTAGTACCCTATGGGGGAGGGAGGTTCGGGAGCGGTCTCGGCATTCCGGCGTCCCCGGTCTCGGTCGGGTGGTGAGCGTCGGGACGCGGCCAGATCGCGAGACCGGTGGAGTGCGGCGTTCGGTCCGCGGGCACCGGGGGCCGACCTCGGAGAGGAGCCGGCGATGGGGGACGAGCAGGCGGCGGGGCGGTCGCGCCGCCAGGGTGGCGACGGTGGGGACGGTGGGGACGAGACGTTCTGGGACGTGCCGTCGCCGGCCAGCGGCGGCAGCGCGGGCATCGAGGGCACTGTCGGCGACGCCGGCGGCGGAGCCGGGTTCCCGATCGGCGGGGGTGACGGCGACCGCGGCGAGGATCTGGACGCGTTTGACGAGCTGGACGATCAGGACGAGCTGGACGCGTGGGACGAGCTGGACGAGCTGGACGAGCTGGACGCGCTGGACAACGCCGGCGGATTGGCCGGACTGGAGGAGGGGATCGCCACCTCGGCCCTGCGGCGGGTGATCGACGGGGTGCTCGGCCGGGCTCTCTCGGGGACGGACGTCCGACGCGTCTTCGGCGAGCCGCTGACGCGGGGGGAGGTGACCGTGGTGCCGGTGGCCGAGGTCCGCTACGGCTTCGCCATCGGGGGCGGCGGCGGCGAGGGCGAGGACGGGGAAGGGGGAGGGGCCGGCGGTGGCGGCTCGGTCGGTGCCCGGCCGATCGGCGTCCTCGAGGTGACGGCCGACGGCGCCCGCTTCGTACCGATCACCGACCGCGGGCGGTTGGTCACGGTCGGGGCGGTCGTCGGGGGGGCGGCCGCCCTGCTGCTGCTGCGGCGCCTGCTGCGGTGACCGGCCGGACGACCGACCGCGCCGCGGCGGGCCGCGTGTCGGGGTGGGCGAGCGACGGGAGGCGGTCGCTCAGGCCAAGGTGCCCGGTGAACGATCCGCCATTCCCCGCAGCCGGAAGCCGAGGGCGATCAGGAGGACGCCGAAGAGGAGGGCGTAGATGCCGATCATCCAGGTGACGGCGAGGGCGCCGGCGCCGGGGCGGAAGACGAGCAGCAGGCCGAACACGATCGAGGCCAGCCCGGCCAGGCCGAGCAGCCACTCGTTGTCGATCTCGCGACGGAGTTCGATGGCGGCGGCGATCTCGAAGACACCGGTGACCAGCGCCCAGGCCGCGATCAGGTAGAGGAGCGCCAGCGCGGTCAGCCCCGGCCAGACGAAGGCGGCGATGCTGGCCCCGATCCCGAGGATACCCTCCAGAATGAGGGGCCAGCGGCGGCGCTCGCCGCCCGGGGAGAACGCGGCGACGAGGGCGAAGGCGCCGTCGACGAGGGCGTAGGCGCCGAAGAGGAGGATCAGGGCGCTGATCGTCAAGCCGGGAGCGAGCCAGGCGATGACGCCGAAGACGACGGCGAGGACGCCGCGCAGGACGAGGGTCCACCAGGAACGGGCGACGGTGGCGAGCATGGCGGTGATTCTCCCGTCTGTTGGTCGGTCGGTGTCGTCGGTCCGAGACCGAGGGTCGCCTCGCTCAGCGCTGCGTCCCGTCGCCGGCGGTGTCGTCGATTCGGGCGCCGAGGTCGGCGAGCGTCGCTTTGGCGCGCTCGGCGAGGGCGTCGACCTTCTCCTCCAGCTCGCGGAGGGTCCCGCGCAGCTCCGGCTTGGCGCGCACCCACTCGGCCTGGGCGTTGGCCTCGACTTCGTGCCGCATGCCGTCGACGGCGGCGCGCAGGCTGGCCAACGCCGCCGCCAAGTTGTCGGCGATCTCTTCGCGGCCCGGATCTTCCCCGCTGGCGTTCCCCTGGGAACGGTCCTCGTCCATCGGCGACCTCTCCTCCCGAAATCCCGGCTCGGGGCGTCCTCGCTCCTCCGCATCGTAGCCGACCCGGTGGCCGATGTCGCGGAGCCTACCGGAGCCGGGCGGGTGCGAGCTGCCGGGCTCCCCATGCTCCGCCGTCGTTTCGTATAACGCGAGCGACGGGCCGGCGCTCGGGTCTTCCCGGCGGGCGGGAAACAGGGGAGGTCGGGGATGGCGCGGGTGTTCCTCACCGCCCGCTGGCGGGACGTGGTGCTGGTCAACTACCGGGTGCCGCCGGAGCTGCTGCTGCCGCGGGTACCGCCCGGGGCCGAGCTCGACACGCCCGACGGCTCGCCCGAGCTGCACGTCGTCTCGCTGGTCGCCTTCGAGTTCGGCGGGATGCGGGTGCGTGGTCTGCCGATTCCCTCGACCGGGCGTTTCCCGGAGGTGAATCTGCGGTTCTACGTGCGGCGGGGGGAGCGGCGGGCGACCGTCTTCCTGCGCGAGTTCGTGCCGGCCCCGTTGGTCGTCCTCGGCGCTCGGCTGCTCTACCACCAACCGTACGCGCTGGCCCGGATCGGGCACGAGGTGAGCGTCGGCGAGGGACGGCGCCGGGTGCGGACCAGCTTCGTCTCTGGCCGCAAGCGCGGGGAGATCGAAGTCGAGGCGCGGGACGAGCCGTTCGTGCCCGCGCCCGATTCGGAGGAGCACTTCCTCAAGGAGCATTACTGGGGCTTCGACCGGGCGCCGGACGGCCGCGGCTTTCGCTATCGGGTCGACCACCCGGTCTGGCGCGTCTACCCGGTGGAGCGGTCGTCGGTCACCATCGATCCAGGCGCCTTGCTCGGCGGGGCGTGGCGGGAGCTCGACTGGCCGGGCTCGCGCCATTCCGTCCTCTACGCGGAGGGGTCGGCGGCGACGGTCTACGGGGCGGAGCCGTTGGTCGACGACGATCCGCCGGAGGCTGCCGCCGAGGTGCCGCCGCTGGCGCCCACCTGAGCCCGAGTTGAAGCACCACCGGCGTATGATCCGGTCGAGGGATCGGGAGGACCCCGCTACCCTGGCCGGGGCGGGAGCGGTCGGGCTGGATCGGTGGGGAGCGGCAGCGTGCGGCGGACGGGGGGCAAGCGGAGCCGGCGCGCCTTTTCCGGGTGGGCGGTGCTGGGCGCCTCCGGTCTGGCGGTGTTTCTCTCCGGTCCGGCCCAGACCTACGGCGTCTCGCCCTTCGTCGAGCCGATGTTGGAGGAGCTCGGCTGGTCGCGCTCCCTCTTCTCGACCGCCTACTCGGTCGGCACCCTGGCCAGCGCCGGCGCCCTGCTCCTGGTCGGCCGCCAGATCGACCGCTGGGGCAACCGGCGGATCCTGTCGCTGGCGGCGGTTGGGTTCGGGGCCGCGCTGCTGCTGCTGAGCGTCGCCGGCGGCGGTGTCGCGCTGCTGCTCGGGTTCGCCCTGCTCCGGACCTGCGGCTCGGGCGTGCT
The DNA here is from genome assembly GCA_038232775.1 of Thermomicrobiales bacterium. GTDB lineage: Bacteria > Chloroflexota > Chloroflexia > Thermomicrobiales > UBA6265 > JBBSNJ01. The sequence goes on along the minus strand of JBBSNJ010000165.1, from coordinate 1,747 downwards.
CGGTCTCGGCACCCGGACCTTGGTGCCGTTCTGGTTCGTCCGCCACCGGGGTCGCGCCTTCAGCTTGCTCGGTCTGGCGGCCTCGCTCAGCCTGGCCGCGGTGCCGCCCGCCAACCAGCTCCTGATCGACGCCTTCGGTTGGCGCGGCGCCTGGCGGATCGCCGCCGTCGTCGTCTGGCTCGTCCTGCTGCCGGCGATGGCGCTCTTCGTCCGCAACCGGCCGGAGGAGCTCGGGCAGGTGCCCGACGGGGTGCGGCGGGAGGATCGACTGGGGGCCGATGGGTCCGCCCCGGCGGACGACCCGGACGAGGGCTGGTCGCTGCGAGCGGCGAGCCGGACGCCGGCCTTCTGGGGGTTGCTCGGCGCCAGCGCGGTGCCCTCGTTGGTGGTGACCGGGCTGGCGTTCAATCAGGTCGCGATCTTGACCGATCGCGGGCTGCCGGCGGCGCTGGCGGCGACGACCTTCGCCGTCGAGTCGGCGATCGGGGTCCCGACCGCCCTGCTCGCCGGGTGGCTGGCCGATCGCTTCCCGGTGCGCTACGTGCTGGCGGCCGGACAGATCAGCCTGGCGATCGCGATGGTCTGGCTGCTGCTGTCGTCGGGGAACCCGCGGCTGGCGCTACTCTATTCGGCCTGGCGGGGCGCGTCGTCCGGGCTCTGGATGGTCGCCGCCGACGTCGCCTGGCCGGCCTATTTCGGGCGCCGCCACCTGGGGAGCATCCGGAGCGTCGGGTTCTCGGTCGGGGTCGCCGGGGCGGCGCTCGGGCCGATTCCGTTCGGGCTCGCCTACGACCTCCTCGGCGGCTACGACCCGGCGATCGCGGCGCTGCTGGTGCTGCCGGTGGCGGCGACGGCGGCGGTGCTGGTCGCCAGACCGCCGTCGCCCGGGCGGCTGACGCGGGGCGGCTGAGGCGGAAGCCGGGCGATTGCTGCGTTTGCCGGAGAGCGGCCCTCACCCCCTCGCCCCGCTCCCGCTTCGGCAGGAGAGAGGAGCCTTCAGCTGGCAGCGCGCCGCGGTTCAACTGGGTTCGGTGTACGGCGGAAGCTGGGTCGGTGGTGGCGGCGCGGTGCCGGCCCTCACCCTCTGATCCCGCTCCCGGTGCGCGGGAGCGGGGGAGCCAACCCCTGATACGGAATCCGGGTGGATCGTGGGTGTTCCCCGTCGAGCCGCAACCACGCTCCCCTCTCCCGCGCACGGGACAGGGGCAAGGGGGCCGGGGGTGAGGGCCTCTCTCCGGGAAGCGGCAGTGATCACCCGGATTCCGTATGAGGCCGCGGCTGGAGTTCGTTCGAGACGGAGCGATCAGGCGCGCCGCAGTCGTTCCCCCACGTCCGCGACCGCCTCTTGCAGGATCGCGACGTCGGCCGGGCCGGTCGCCCAGTTGTCGAAGGCAGCGCGGATGGCGGCGCGGTCCCGCCAGACGGTGCCGGTGACGAAGACGCGGCCGTCGGCCTGGAGGGCGGCGACCGCCTCCCGGTTGAGGTGATCGGCGTCCTCCGGCGTGGCGCCGGGCGGGGCGTAGCGGAAGCAGACGATGTTCAGCGGCGCGGGGGCGGTCAGCTCGAGGTCGGGCGTCGCTTCGACCCAGGCGGCGAAGGCGGCGGCGTTCGCCAGGCAGCGCGCGACGATGGCGCGGTACCCCTCGCGGCCGGCGGCGCGCAGCGCGCACCAGGCGGCGAGGCCGCGGAAGCGGCGCGACATCTCGGGGACGTGGCTCATCGGATCCCAGGGCGCTCCGGCGCCGGG
>JBBSNJ010000164.1:0-6578 GCA_038232775.1 Thermomicrobiales bacterium | reverse complement strand
GGTGGTGGGGTGGGGGGGGGGGGGGGGGGGGTGGGTGGGGGGGGCCCCCGGGGGGCCAGGGTTGGGTATCCTCTCGCCGGGGGACGAGGTGGTGGAGCGGGGGGAGGCGAGGGGAGCGGGCCAGATTTGGGACAGCAATCGGTGGTTGCTGGCGGCGATGGTCCGTCGCTGGGGGGGCGAGCCGGAGATGCTGGGGATCGCCGCCGACCGGGTGGAGGCGCTGTCGGGGAAGCTGGCGATGGCGGCGGGCTGTGACCTGATCGTGACCTCGGGCGGGGTCTCGGTCGGTGACTACGATCTGGTCAAGGACGTGCTGCGGGCGGAAGGGGAAGTGGCGGTCTGGCAGGTGCGGATGAAGCCGGGCAAGCCGCTGGCCTTTGGTTGGGTGGGTGGCAAGCCGTTGTTGGGCCTGCCGGGGAACCCGGTGGCGGCTGCGGTCAGCTTCCTCCTGTTTGGCCGACCGGCGATCCTCAAGCTGTTGGGGAGGCGCGATCTGGAGCCGCCAATGGTCGAGGCGCGGCTGCTTGAGCCGGTCGAGAATCGGGGACATCGCCGGCACTACGTGCGGGTGGTCCTCGAGCGGGACGGGTCGGGGGAGATGGTGGCGCGGCCGGCGGGGGGGCAAGGAGCCGGAGTTTTGACCTCCCTGGTGCGGGCGGATGGTCTGCTGGTGGTGCCCGAGGACGTGGAGGCCGCGGAAGCGGGTTCGCGGCTGCCGGTGATGCTGCTCGATGACTGACATCGAATCCGGGAGATCAGTTGGGTTTGCCGGGAAGAAGCCCTCACTCGCCGGCCCCGTTGCCCCGGTCCCGTGCGCGGGAGAGGGGAGACGTTCCCATTCCCGATATCGGGGTGATTCAACATAAGACAGCGTTTGGGTGACCGGTGAGGCTTTCCCACGGGAGGTCTACACGCCTCAGTGTCCTTCCTCCTTACGGTTGGGGGGGACCGCGTCTAGGAGCGGAACCGCCTGGCCGGACTCTGTGTGAGCCGGGGACCGTCGCCTCACGGTAGGGCCGACTCCGGAGTAGCGAGGAGCCGGTCGTTCGAAACCGCGACGGCGCGAACCCTGCTGTCCGAACTTACCCTCCGGCCCGTTTGGATGGTTGTGCGCTCGAAACCGGAACGGCGGTGAGGGCGGTGGGCCGGGGGCTCGGAAGCCGGGTCGCTGGAGGGGCTGGCGGGGTAGACTTGGCCGCGGAGGGCGTCCCGTCGCGGACTCGAGCTACCCCCCGGGAGGAGTCGTCATGGCGCCGTTGGTCGGGGGCAAGGGGAGCGGGTTCGGGCCGGTCGGGACGCTTCGCAACTTCATGAGCGTCCTGCGCGAGATCAGTTTCGACGACGTGCGGGACGAGGCGGAGACGCTGCCCCGACTGTTGATCTTGGCGCCGAGCATCGGGACGGCGCGGCAGCTCGGCGCGGCGCTGGTTGGGCCGGAGGGGGAGCTGGCGGTGACGGCGCGGGAGGTGCAGGCGCCGTTGCCGGAGTTGTCGCCGTTCGACGTCGCGGTCGTGCTCGACCCCGATCGGAGCGGGGTGACGACGCGGCTGCGGGAGCGGGCCTCGGCGACCGGGGTCTCGCTGCCGGTGGTGCGGTTTGAGGGCGGCCCGCTCAATGACGCCGGGGTGGTCGAGCGGTGCCGGGTGGCGGTGGTCTCGGGCGCACCGGATCGGGCACCGGCGCTCGGCCGGGCGTTCCCGCTCTTCCGACGGGCGGCGGCGAAGGCGGTGATTGACGAGACATCGCGGGCGAACGCGCAGTTTGCCCTGGTCTCCAACATCCCGGCGGTGATCCCGATCGTCGGTTCCCTGGCGGCGGCCGGGGCCGACTTCCTGGTGCTGACGAAGAACCAGTTGATGATGATCTTCAAGCTGGCGGCGATCCACGGGCGCGATCTGCACGACCAACTCGGGATTTTTCAGGAGATGGTGCCGGTGGTCGGGGCGGGGTTCCTCTGGCGGACCGTAGCGCGGGAGGCGGCGTCGTTCTTGCCGCTGGCGGCGGGAACGCTGCCGAAGGTCGCGATCGCGTATGCGGGCACCCTGGCGGCGGGGCGCGGGGCGGACTTCTACTATCGGACGACGCGGCGCCCGACTGGGGATCAGACGCGGCTCTGGTATCAGCAAGCGGTCGAGGCGGTGCGGAAGTTGCCGCTGCCGATCGAGCTGCCGCTGCCCGGTGGGAGCGCGGCCGAAGGCGCCCGAGGGGACGACCAAGGGGCGGTCGAGATCGAGCCGCTGGACGGTCCCGGTCAAGGCCGTCTCCACGCCCTGCCGCCGGTGCCGCCCGAGGAGGTCCCCACTGAGGGGGACGGAGAGGTGCCGACGCCAGAGGGGCGGGGAACGACGTAGGGCTGTGGGTGGATGACGGGTGGGCGTTGGGACCACGATTGGTTCTCCTGACTCCGTGTGGACGACGCCGGTGTCCGGAGAGCGGCGCTCGCGCCTCGCGCCCTTGTCATTCTCTTGTGTGCGGGAGAGGGGAGAACGACCAGCGGCCGAGGGCGGGAGGACTCAACCCGATTCTGTAATGCCCCTTCGGCGGTCACCGGATCGGCGTCGCCCGGCCCTAAAGGGACCGGGCTGAAGCGACAAAGCCTCCTCAAGGGAGCTCATCCGGAATGCCGGAGGGCGGTTCCGGGGAGGAGCCGGGGCGATCACCCGCCTCTCGCGTGATACGGTCTCTGGCGGAGCCATTCGTTTATTCGGAAGTGGGAATGCTCCCCTCTCCCGCGCACGGGAGAGGGGTCGGAAGGGTCGAGGGTATTTATTCAGGAATAGTAAGCATTCAACCTCATCTTGTGTGGGAATTCTGCACTGCAGCGGTGTGCGGAGGCGATGGTTGGCGCGAGCTTCGTCCGAATCCTGGTAACGCGGAACCAGTTCAGACACCCCAACCTGCTCTCCGCTGCGCGGGCGAGGGGGCGACGGCGTCGCCCAAGTGCCCGAGCAGGAGGGGAGGCGTTTCTTCCGCGCGGCGCTCTACCCGGAACGCTCCTGGGTTTCATTGTGCTGACGCTCCGCGCCGTCGCGGACCTCTCGTCGATGGACGAGGAGAGGAGCGACCTGGCGCCGAGCCGCGATCGATGACCGTTGATTCAGGCCGTTCCCTATTCGGCATCGTCGGTGAAGGGCGTGGCCCAGGCACGGGAGCGGTCAATGGCGCGACGCCAGATCGCGTAGCGGGTCTCTCGCTCGTCGGCGGAGATGGAGGGTTCGAAGCGGGCGTCGGCGCTCCACTGGGAGGCGAGGGCGGTCTGGTCTGGCCAGAGGCCGACGCCGAGGCCGGCGAGGCGGGCCGCGCCGAGGGCGGTCGTCTCGATGACGTCGGGACGAACGACGGCGACCCCGAGCAGATCGGCTTGGATCTGGAGCAAGAGATCGTTGCGGGCGGCGCCGCCGTCGACCCGGAGCTCGCTCAAGGGAAGTCCCGCGTCGTCGGTCATGGCGTCGACGACGTCGCGTGTCTGGAAGGCGATCGCCTCGAGCGTGGCGCGGGCGAGATGGGCGCCGGTGGTGCCGCGGCTGAGGCCGAAGATTGCACCGCGGGCGTCGGGGTCCCAGTGGGGCGAGCCGAGGCCGGTGAGGGCAGGGACGAAGGCGACGCCGCCGCTGTCGGGGACGGAGGCGGCGAGGGCCTCGACCTCGGAAGGGTCGTCGATCAGGCCGAGGCCGTCGCGGAGCCATTGGACGGCGGCGCCGGTGACGAAAATCGCCCCCTCGAGAGCGTAGGTGGCACCGCCGTCGATCCGCCAGGCGAGGGTGGAGAGGAGCCGGCGGCGGGATGGCTTCGGCTGATCGCCGGTGTTCATCAGCAGGAAGGAGCCGGTGCCGTAGGTGATCTTGCCTTGGCCCGGCTCGAAGCAGGCCTGACCGAAGAGGGCCGCCTGCTGATCGCCGGCGACGCCGGCGACCGGGACCGGAGCGCCCAGGAGGTCGGGGGCGGTCTCGTAGAGCAGCCCGGCGTTGTCGCCGACCGCGGGGAGGATCGCCGGCGGGATCGCGAGGTCGGACAGGAGCGCGGGCGACCAGTCGAGGGCCTCGATGTCGTAGAGCATGGTGCGGGAGGCGTTGGCGGGGTCGGTCAGGTGCTGGGTGCGGCCGGAGAGCCACCAATGGAGCCAGGTGTCGACGGTGCCGAACGCGATCTCGCCGGCCTCGGCGCGGCGACGGAGCTCTGGGTCGCGGTCGAGGAGGAGGGCGATCTTGGTTGCCGAGAAGTAGGCGTCGGGGACGAGACCAGTCACGCGCTGGTAGGTGGCGGCCATCTCCCGCGCGACGATGGCGTCGACGAGGGGGGCGCTCTCGCGGCTCTGCCAGACGATCGCCGGGGCGACGGGGCGCCCGCTGAGGCGGTCCCAGAGGATGGTGGTCTCGCGCTGGTTCGCGATGCCGATCGCCTCCAGCGCCGCAGGGTCGAGCGCCGCCTCCGCGAGCGCGTCGCGAGCGGTTGCCAGCGTCGTCTCCCAGATCTCCATCGGGTCCTGATGGACCCAGCCGGGCTGGGGGTAGCGCGGGTTGATCGGGCGCTGGGCGAGCGATTGAACGCGACCGCTGTCGTCGAAGACGATCGCCCGGCTGGAGGTGGTGCCCTGGTCGAGGGCGAGGATTGCTCGTGGGTTGCTCATGGGCATCCTCTGAGGGCCGACATTGGGCGCCGCGACCAATCAGGACGAGCCGGCGCAGTTGGGGAGACTCCGGCGCTGGGAGCATTGGGGCGGCAAGGGGACGGGCGGATGCGGAATCCGGGTTATCGCTTCCACTTCCCCAGGGCTTGCCCTCACCCCCGGCCCCCTTTCCCCCTGTCCCGTGCGCGGGAGAGGAGAGAACTCCCACCAGGCGAGAGCGGGAGTGTTCAACCGGATTTGGTTTTCGACCCTCGGCCGGGCGAGCGCGCGGTGACGAGGGTGATGTCCCAGCGGCGGCTCCGGCGGTCAACTCGGACCCTTGTTCCAACGCGCGGACGGAGTCGAGCGGGAGCGGCGATCCCGTCGGCGGCGCAACGGATTGGGTGCATTCTCGGACCGTTCACGGTCGGACTAGCGGTCGAGGCGGGCGAGGCGCCGCTTGAAGTCGGGCAGGCCGAGGCCGAGGAGAGAAGCGGCGGCGGCGCGGTCGCCGTCGCTCTGGGTCAGCGACTCGTTGAGGGCTTGGCGCTCGACGTCGCCGAGGAGGTCGTCGAGCGTCGTGCCGCGGCGGAGGCGCTGGGCGATGTCGACGAAGCGGAGATTGTCGGCGCCGGAGAGGTCGATGTGATCTTCGGTGATGACGCCGCCGTGGGAGAGGACCGAGGCCCGCTCGATGGCGTTCTCGAGCTGGCGGACGTTGCCCGGCCACTCTTGCTCCATCAGAGAGCGCATCGCGCTCTGGGTGATGCGGGAGGGTTTGGCGGTGGCCCCGTCGCGGTGCTTGTCGAGGAAGTGCTCGACCAGGAGCGGGATGTCATCGAGGCGGTCGCGCAACGGCGGCAGGTAGATCGAGATCACGTTGAGGCGGTAGTAGAGGTCTTCCCGGAAGCGGCCTTCTTCGATCTCGTGGGGGAGGATTTTGTTGGTGGCGGAGATGACCCGCGTATCGATCTTGACCGAGACGCTGCCGCCGACCCGCTCGAACTCCCGCTCCTGGAGGACGCGCAGCAGCTTCTTCTGGGTGGCGAGAGACATCTCCCCGACCTCGTCCAAGAAGATGGTGCCCTTGTGGGCCATCTCGAAGCGCCCTTTGCGCTGGTTCAGGGCGCCGGTGAAGGCTCCCTTCTCGTGGCCGAAGAGCTCGCTCTCGAGCAAGGTCTCCGGCAGCGCGGCGCAGTTGACCTTGACCAGGGTGCCGGCCCGGTAGGAGGAGGAACGGTGGAGGACGGTGGCGACCAGCTCCTTGCCGGTGCCGGTCTCGCCGGCGATGAGGACGGTGGCGTCGGAGCGGGCGATCCGGCCGACCGTTTTGTAGACCTCCTGCATGGCGGGGCTGTTGCCGATGATCACCTCGTTCGGGTCGCGTTCGCCGAGACGGGAGGCGAGCTCCTGGACCTGCTCGGTCAACGCTTTGCGCTCGAAGAAGCGCTGGACGGTGACCAACACTTCGTCGAGGTGGAAGGGCTTGGTGATGTAGTCGTAGGCGCCGAGCTGCATCGCCTCGATCGCGATGTTCGAGGTGGCGAAGGCGGTCATGATGATGATCGGGAGGAGCCCGGATTCCTTCGTCAGACCGGGTGCTTCGCGCAGGACGTCGATCCCGGTCTTATCCGGCATCCGGACGTCCATGACCACGAGGTCGGGCACCGGCCCGGCGCCGTCCGACTCGGCACCGAGGGGCGCCTGCCCGAGAGCGCTCAGCACCTCGGCGCCGTTGGCGGCCTCGGCGACCTCGTACCCCTCGTCTTCCAGGAGCTCCCGGAGGACCGCGCGGATGGCGGCATCATCGTCGGCGACGAGGATGCGTTGCATGCGGTTCAACACCTCTCGCTGGACGACCGGGATGGCGGTTCTCGCGGCGAAACCGAGCGACAGCGCAACTGCTCAAGTATACATGGCGACCCGTTCGCTCCCGCATCGCGGGGCGCACTGGTCACCGCGACGTCGGTCG
>JBBSNJ010000163.1:0-6593 GCA_038232775.1 Thermomicrobiales bacterium | reverse complement strand
TGGAGATCGGCTCCTTCGCCAGCTTCTGGCCTTGCGCGTCTTGAATGGTAATGAAGGACTTCTCGGATCGGAAGTAACCGTTGCCGAGATTGGTCAAGGCCACTTTCACCGAGGCCTCGCCCTTGTCGTTCTTGACTACCTCCATGCCTGTAAGTTCCGCTGCGAGCGATACGGGACTGCCCGGCGAGCGAATGAAAATCTTGGTGCCGAGCCGGCCGATCACGCGCAGCCTGACATCGCGGCCGCTGGATGGGTCTTTGGTGGCGACCACATCCTCCGTCTCGCTGAAGACCATGCTGTAGATCCAGGCGAAGACGATCGCACTCATCACCACCATGAAGGCGATGATGGCGAAGTTCGGCGCCCAATGGCTCGGCATGTCGAGCGGCCGCATCGCCGCGGCGACCACCTGATTCGGCGCCGTGCCGCCGCGCGCCTCCTCGAACGAGGCGAGCAGCTTCCCCGGTTCGAGATCGAGATAGCCGGCATAGTTGCGGACGATCCCCCGCTGGTAGATCAGCGCCGGGAGCACCGCGAAGTTCTCGTCTTCGAGCGCGGAGAGGTGATGGCGGTTGATCCGCGTCGCCTGCTCCGCCTCTTTGAGCGTTACGCCCTTCTGGGCGCGCGCCTGCCGCAGCGTGTCACCGAAGACGCCCATCCCGTCTTGTCGGCTCCCCCGTTATCGGACGCCGGCGGCGCCCGTACCCCCTGTTCCCGACCATCCTACCGGTCGCGCCGCCGTTCGGCAATCTCCTCACCCCCGGCGGCCACGGCCTTCACGGGCTGCTCGCCCCCTAGCCCCCTCTCCGTCGTTCCCGCCGTGGCTCGTCGCGATGCTGCGGCAGAAAGGCGTCCAGCAGCGGTGTCGGTTGCCCGTGGGAGGCGACATCGACCCCACCCGCCCACACTTCGTCGACGGGCAGCCACCACGACCCGAACGAACTCTCGCATGGGGTCGCGTCCTCCGCCGCGACGACCCGCCGATGGCTGAATGCCCACTGGTTGGCGCACCAACCCCGCGTTCCCCCTTCGGCCGGCCGAAAATCCCGGCAGGTGCGACAGACCCTCGGCAGATTCCCGCCCCAGGCGACGGCTACGAGGTCGTCGCCCAGCTCGCCTTCGACCTCGGCCGTTTGTTCGGACGGATCTTGGGTCCCTTGGTTTAAGGCGTCTTCCTCCAACCCGCCCTCGGCCGCCTTCGTCGCCGAAGCCGCACTCCCCGCGGATTTGTCCTCCCAGTCGAGTCCCTCCTCGTTCTGGAACTCGTTCTCGGCGGGCGCCTCATTCCCCTCGGCGCCGACGAGCGCCTCCTCCTCGAAACCGTCATCGACCGCCTCGAGCGTCTCCGGCGGGCGCGGACGCTCCCGGCGCTCGAAGCGCCAGAGCCGGGGTTGCCGCTGGCCGGCGACGTCCGCCGCGGGCCGAACCGTGCTCAGCAGTGGTCGCTCGGCGAAGAGGCTGGCTCGAGCCGGTGGCTGCTCCCCGCTCCGACCCGGAGCGAACACCCGTCGCCGGCCGACGTCGGTTGTCTCGCCGGCGGCGTCCTCTGGTCCCGATTCGGCCGCGACCGAGAAGGACTCCGCGCTGCCCTCCTCACCTGGACCGACGCCCTCGGCGATCCAGTCCTTCTTTCGCGACCTCGTCCCTTCCTGCGCCGAATCCTGATCCTCCACCCCCGGCTGGTCGGTCGCCGCCAGCGAGTCTTCGCCATCTCCGCTCTCGACCGCGACGATCTCGGCGGGCTCAATCGCCTCGGACCGCTCGCCACTCACGGCCAGTTCCCCGCCGTCTTCCTCCGGCTGGCCGGCGCTCGGCTGCGAACCTACGACCATCGGCTCGTCCGTCTCGTCGAAGGGTTCGTCCGCTTCCCCCCGCCCAGCGCGACGATTCCGATCCCGATACGCTTCTCGCGCCTTCTTGATCGCGGCCCGAGCGTCGATCTCACGAACCGCTGAGGTCTCTTCCGCTTCCTCCACTCGCCAGGACCAAGCCGGCGGCAGCGGCACCGCCGCGGCGCCCCCCGCGGCCGCGCGGCCGACGCCCGTTTCGCTCAACATCACGTCTTCGAGCGCCGGTGCCGACGGCGCGCCGACTGACGCCCCCGCCGCGTCCGTTGCCTCCCAGGCGTCGGCTTGCACCACGGCCGCGATCTCCCCCGGCGTCGCCGGCTGAACCGGGGCGGTCCTCGCTCCATCGCTGAAGGGCGACCTCTCCCCGTCCGCGTTCCGCCCGGCTCCCTCCCACAGATCGCGCTCCCATTGATCGCGGCAGGCGAGTTCGTTGCGCCGGACCATGATCAGGAGATCGCTCGTCGTCTTCCGCTGCGGATGGTGACACCATCCGCTCCCGGCGAGCCCCGCTTCTTGGAAGAAGCGGCACGTCCCGCACCGTCGCTTGGTCACGCCCACCCCTTTTCCGGCCCGCCCCACCACGGACCGACGCGAGCAAACCGCATCCTCGGCGCACCCAGCCCCGTCGCGGACCCCACATCCGGTTCGAGTCGCTGAGCCGCCGCTGAGGACCGTCGCCTGCGTCCGCTGCCTCCCCATTCTAGCAACGGCTCCCACTGTTGTCTATCAGACACCTCTCCTTTCGGAGTCGAACGTGGCGTCCGCCGCCGATCGTCCGCCGCTCCTGTTGCGCTCCCGGACTCCGCATTCCGCCGCCGTGATCGAAGCTCCGTCCTCATCTCCTGCGGTGGCACTCCCGAGCGGCAGGGCTTGCAATCCGGTCGTCAATTGGCCGCCGGTTTGGCCCTCTCGCCCCCGGTGTATACTTCTCTGCTGCGGACGACACCTCCGCGTCGTCGGAGCGTGTCCCGTTTTCATTGCATGAATCCCGGCCCGGGCAAGGACGAAGCGATGTCTCTCCCGACCAACTCGCCGACCATCCCGCTCCACCCCGCCGCGGCACCCGCCCGCTCGGCGCCGAACGGTAAGCGGTTCCACCTCTGGACCATCGGCTGCCAGATGAACGAAGCCGACAGCGCCAAGATCGGCGCCATGCTCCAGGAGGTCGGCTACCGTCCCACCGAACTCGAAGACGAGGCCGACATCGTCGTCCTCAACTCGTGCGTCGTCCGTCAAGCGGCCGAGGACAAAGTCGCCGGCAAGCTCAACTCTCTGGTCCGGCTCAAGCGGCAGCGACCCGACATCTCGGTAGTCCTCACCGGGTGCCTGGTCACCAAGCAGCAGGAGGCGCTTCGCCAGCGCTTCCCGCACGTCGACCTCTTCTTCGATCCCTCCGACTTCGACCAGCTTCAGCGCGTCGTCCCCGAGCTGGGCGAGCTCGAGGACGACCTCGCTCAGCTCCCCCACTACTACCTGCCCGAGGCCGGTGCCGGTGGCGGGGTTACCGCCTTCGTCCCGATCATCTACGGCTGCAACTTCCTCTGCTCCTACTGCATCGTCCCCTACCGCCGCGGCAAGGAGCGCAGCCGCCCCTTGACCGAGATCGTCCGCGAGGTCGAGTCGCTCGTCGCCCGCGGCGTCCGCGAAGTGACCCTCCTCGGGCAGACAGTCAACGCCTACGGCCACGATCTGCCCGGCGACGTCGACCTCGCCGCCCTCCTGCGGGCGGTCGACGCGGTACCCGGGCTGGCCCGCCTCCGCTTCCTGACCTCCCACCCGAAGTACATGACGGACGCCCTCCTCGATGCCATGGCTGCGCTCCCCTCGGTCTGCGAACACCTCAACTTGCCGGTCCAGGCGGGCGACGACGAGGTTCTGCGCCGGATGCGCCGCACCTACACCCGGCAGTATTGGCGGGATCGGATCGCCTCCGCCCGCCGCCGGATGCCGGACCTGACGGTCGCCACCGACGTCATCGTCGGCTTCCCCGGCGAGACGAGCGACCAGTTCGAGCAGACCCGCGACCTGCTGGCCGGTGTCGGCTGCGACAAGGTCCACCTCGCCATGTACTCGCCCCGCCCCGGCACCCTCTCCGCCCGCTGGCCCGACGACGTTCCGCATGCGGAGAAGCAGCGCCGCCACCGCGAACTCGAGCTCCTCCAGGAGCGCATCGCGACCGAGCGGAACGCGGCGAGGCTCGGTCAAACGGTCGAGGTTTTGGTCGAGGGCAAGGCCAAGGGCCGGTGGACCGGTCGCACCCGCGGCAACACACTGCTCCATTTCGACGACGACCGGGACCTATTCGGCAACCTGGTCGACGTCGAAGTGACTCGTCCCGGACCATGGTTCTTGATCGGTCGCGCCGTCGGCGACCCCCGGTAGCGATCCTGTTCCGTCAGGGCGCGGGCCTTCGCCCGCTGGCGGCGATCGCCGTCCAGACGCGCCCGCCATGCCCGGTTCCCGCCGGAGAAACGAGCGAGAGTTGAAGCGAACGCCCGAGACCGCCACCAAGCGCCAACTGATCGACGACGCCCGCCAAGCGGCCCTCAACGCCCGCTGGGACGAGGCGATCACCCTCAATGTGAAGATCATCGAGCGCGCGCCGAAGGACGCGGAAGCCCAGAACCGGCTCGGTCGCGCCTTCCTCACCCTTGGCCGCCAGAGCGAGGCCGCCGAGGCCTACTCCAACGCCCTCCGCGCCGACCCCGCCAACCTGATCGCCCGCCGGAATCTCCAACGCCTCGAGAGTCTCCGCCACCAGCCCGCCGCGGCCGGCGAACCCGCCCCTCCCACGCCGATGCCCCGGACCGCCGTCTTCATCGAGGAGGTCGGCAAGACCTGGGTCGACGAACTAATCAACCCCATCCCCCGCGAGGAGTTGAGCGACGTCCTCCCCGCGGAGCAGCTCCAGCTCGAGGTCGAAGGCGACCGCCTCGTGGTGCGCCGCCTCGACGGGCGCCGGCTCGGCGAGATCGAGGCGAAGACCGCCGAGCGCGTGATCAACTTGATCGCCGTCGGCAACCGTTACGAGGTGTACGCCCTCGGTCTCTCGGCCCAGGGCCTGCGCGTCATCCTCCGCGAGGTTCACCGCGATCCGTCGCGGGCCGGGCGGTTCTCTTTCCTCCGCCAGATCACCTCCCGCGCCTACCTCCGCGAACGGGACTTGCTCCGCCAGCGCGACGAGAGCGACTTCTTCCTCCTCGACGACGACGACGACGACGACGACGAGACCACACCGACCGAGAGCGAGGAGGACGAACCCGCCGAGTCCGACGCCGAGCCTTTCGTCGAGGACACCGTCACCGTGGTCGAAGAAGAGGAAACCACGCTCTAGCGCGGCGGCCAGAGTCCTCGTGCGGAATTCTTGTTGGACTGGTCGTCGGGCCTGGACGAGCACTTCGGCGGCTGGCAGTTGCGTTCTCGGAACCGCGTAGCCCCGCTCCGTGATCGGAAGCGGAACAACATCCTTCCCCCGCTATAGGGCGAGAGGTCGGGGACTCCTCCTCATACGACTCGGTTGAATTAACTCGCTCTCGGCTTCAGTACAAGCTCCCCTGTCCCGCGCCCGGGACCGGGGCAAGGGGGCCGGGGGGATACGAAATCCGGTTAAACCGTGGTGCTCCGGCATTCGGGAGCGGCTCCCCTCGCCCGCTGCAGCGGAAGAGGGGTCGGGGGCGAGGGCCTCTCCCCGGCAAACGCAACTGATCACCCGAATTCCGTATGAGCGCATCTTTCCAAGACGTGAAAGCCTCGACCCAGATTCGACATTACAGTTCGATCAAGACCAACAAGACCAGCATCACGGCCAGCAGCGAGCCGGCCGTCAGCACCATCCGCCGCAGATCGGACCGGATAAACCGGTACTCCTCCTCCCGGCTGAGCGCGACCGGCCGGGCGAAGACTCGCCCGCCGCTCCGCCCCGTCGTCGTCCTCGCCGTCCTCGGCGAGGCAGGGGCGACCGCGGCCCCGCCGGCTTCGGCGCCGAGAGTCGGAGCAGTCTGCGCCGCCCTCGCGGCCGCGGCCCGGATCTCCTCCCGCGTCGGGCGGCGGGTCCCCGGACCGCCGGGCCGCCGGCCGCCCGTCGCCCTTGGCCGCGGTTTCGGTCCCGATCCCGTGGTGCTCACCAAACCCTCCCCGCCCTTCGCTCAGTGCCGCACGGAGTACGCAGCGTCGACCACCCGCTCGTCCTTGACGATGTCGTCGGCGTCCGCCGCGTCGCCGTCCCTCCAGAAACCGCCCATCGCCGCCAGGTGCTCGCGGAGCACGGCGGGGTCGGCCAAGCGCGGCAGTAGCCGCGTCATCACGATCACCGCCAGGGCCACCATCCCGGCGTCGTCCACCTGACCCAATCCGAGCAAGAAGTCCGGGATGAGGTCGATCGGGGAGAGGACATAGGTGACCGCGATCAGCGGCGCCACGAGCTTCAACCGGGGGGCGACCCGCGGGTCACGCAGCAGACGCCACGCGAGCAACAGCCGCTGCCGCATCCCCGCCTCGAGCAGAAGCCCCGCCCCGGACAACGGACCACCCCGCACGTGCTTCGCCATCGTCGACTCCCTTCGACCCCTTCGGCATTGAGTATACGCAACCGTCGCGGTCGAAACGACCTTCGCTCCCTCCAAACAACCGTCGCCGGGCGCCCCCTCAGGCCGATCCCTCGATGGTCGATCCCCCGCTGGTTTCAGCCGCAGCGTCTCCTCCCGCCTCGTCGTCGAGCAGCCGCGCGGCCTCGGCCGCGGCTTC
>JBBSNJ010000162.1:0-6621 GCA_038232775.1 Thermomicrobiales bacterium | reverse complement strand
TCGTAGTAGCGGATCGCCGACGGCCGGACTCCCGTCCGCCGGGCCACCTCCCCGATCGCCAGCTCGGTCTTCGGGCTTCCTCCTTGACATGAAGCGCACTTCAACTGGTACCGTCGCTCCGACGTCTGGCAGCGGCCCGGCGGCGGCCGTGACGACCGGGAGGAACGACGTGACTGACCGCGCCCAGCAGCCCACCGAGGAGGAGACCCCTGTCTGCGCCCTCTCGCCGGCGGACCTCGCCCGCCGCCGGCAGGCGATCGACCGCGACCTCTTCCGCCACGTCGAGGAGGTGCGCGAACTGGCGGACGGCTTCGCCTACCGTTTTCCCTCGCTCGACCCGTTCCCCGAAGCGGCATCCGCCTTCGTCGCCGCCGAACGCCGCTGCTGCCCCTTCTTCACCTTCGAGCTCGTGTTCGAGCCGCACGACGGTCCGCTCTGGCTCCGGCTCCGCGGCTCAGCCTCGCATAAGCGCTTCCTCCGCGACCAACTGGCCGCCTCCCCCCTCCCCCACACTCCGCGCCCCTGAGGCATCGGGGCACCGGCGGGGACCACCTGGCGAGCGCCCGCCTCGAGCCGGCGGCTCCCCGTTTGGAGCCGTGGCTCAGCCAGCGCCCGGCAGCCCGGCAGCCCGGCAGCCTCACCGGTGCCGGTATACCCCTCCCGCGACTTCGGCTTCCTCCGTCTCGCACCACTCCAAGCGCCGGGAGGGAGCACGGAAATCTATCGCCGAAGCAGCCTCGGGAGTGGCGGCGGCGCCGGCGGCGGCGGCGGCGGCTGGCATCATGGCGCGGCTGGGGCGAAGGCGGGAGCCGCCGAGCGTGGCGCCGTTCCCCTCGCCCCGAGCGGCGGGCGGACCGGCGTCCGCCGCGGTCGCGCCGCACCAGAGATGGGATTACGTCACGCTCCTTCGAGCCGTTCGCCGCCGATTTCCTCGAGCTCACCGCCAAGATCGTCGGGTGCACGGTGACGACGGTCGATGCCGAGGGGCGTCCTCGCTCCCGCATCCTGCATCCGCTCTTCGACGTCCGCGACGGCCGCCCGGTCGGCTGGGTGATGATCGGCCGGACCCCGATCAAGACTTTCCACCTGGCCGCCAACCCGCACGTTGCCTGCTCCTACTGGAGTCCGGAGCAGCACACCATCGGCATCAACTGCGTCGCGTCCTGGGTCGAGGACGCCGCCGCCAAGCGGGACGTCCGGGATCGCTTCGCCGCCACCCCGCCCCCGCTCGGCTAGGACCCGGACGCCTTGGGTACTCAGCGGCCCGGAGAGCCCCCGCTTCACGCCGCTGAGACTCGACCCCTGGCGGGTCGCCATTCTCCGCTTCCAGGGGTGGGACCAGGGCATCGCGCCGCGGGTCTGGCGGGCGGAAGGGCCGCGCTGACACGGAATCCGGGTGGTCGATTGCGGTTCCTCGGGGATCGAGCCGAACCCCTTCGGCGCTCGCCTGATCGGCCTCGCCCGGCCCTGAAGAGACCAGGCTGAAGCGACGAAGTCCCCTGAAGGGGGCTCACATGAACTTCGGGTGACGGCTTCGGTTTGCCGGAACGCGGCCCGCACCCCCGGCCCCCTCTCTCTCGGACAGTTTGGCTGTTGGCCACGGCGCGGGGCTTGGAGGGCCGCGCAGTCGCCGGCAATCGGCCCGGAACTCCACCCCGGCAGCCCTCTGCTCCGGCGTTCGGCCGCCGCGACCCCCCGGTCGCCAGTCCGAACCCGCCGCGCTGCGCGACGACCGGGACTGACCGGCAGAGAGTCCCCGGCCCCGTTCCCCCGGTCCCGTGCCCGGGAGTGGGGAGAGCGTCCAGCATTTGGGAAGCGGAACCGTTCAACCGACGTTCGTACCACTCGGGGGCCGGGAGGCGGCTTCACGGGGGAGCTGCGGCGATCACCCGGATTCCGACTCGTTACCCGCCACCCCCCACCCGCCACCCTACTCCCGCCGGCAGCCACTGCCAGCGTCCGCCACGAGCGGCACCTGCTGATATGCTGCCCCCAGCACGTGGTTGCGCCTAGGGTTCCGCTCCCACCCGCCGAGAACTCCACAACCGGGGCCGGGAGGTCTGGACCGAGCGGCGCCACGGCCGGCTCCCGCGGCGGGAGCTGGCCGCACAACTGACGGCACAAAAAGCCGGAGGTATCGGCTTCGTCGTGCCCCGCGCTGGCGGGGCGGAGCGGTAACGGAGTGCGGCCATGTCGCCGCTTGCCCTCGTCCTCATCCTCGCCGCCGCCGTCGTCCACGCCACCTGGAACCTACTCGCCAAGCGGGTCGGCGGCGGTGCGTCCTTCGTCTGGTTGTTCGGCGCGCTCTCGGCGCTGATCTACGCGCCCCTGGCGGTCGCCGCGATCATCATCCAGCGTCCCCAGCTCGGCGAGGTCGACCTCGTCTTCATCGTCGGCAGCGCCCTCCTCCACATCGGCTACTATCTGCTGCTACAGCGCGGCTACCGCGTCGGCGACCTCTCCCTCGTCGACCCGCTAGCAAGGGGCACCGGCCCGGCCCTCGCCACCGCCGCCGCGATCGTTTTCTTCGGCGAGCGGCCGACTCCGCTGGCCCTGACCGGGGCGCTGATCGTGGTCGGCGGCGTCTTTGTCCTGGCCGGCGGCGGCCGACGAAGCGGTTCCGGCGGCGGCGAGGCCGTCGCCGCCGGGATCATGACCGGGACGGTGATCGCCGCCTATACCTTGTGGGACAAGCACGCCGTCGGGGTGCTCCTGATCCCGCCCCTGGTGCTCGACTGGGGAACGAGCCTGTGCCGGGCGGCGCTCCCGGCCCCGGTCGCCTACCGGCGTCGGGCCGACGTCCGCGCCTGCTGGCGGAAGCATCGGCGGGCGGTGCTCGGCGTCGCCGCGCTCAACCCGCTGTCGTACATCCTGGTGCTGACGGCGCTCGTCTTCACCCCCGTCAGCTACGTTGCCCCGGCGCGGGAGATCAGCATCCTGGTCGGCGCCGTGCTCGGGGCGCGGCTGCTGGGGGAGGGGGACGCCCGCCGCCGCCTCGCCGCCGCCGGGGTGATCGTCCTCGGCGTCGTGGCCCTGGCCCTCGGTTGAGGCGGACGCGGCCAGCCCGGCCGGCCCGCATCACCGGGGCCGCGCCCGCAGCAACGCCACCGGGGCCGTGAACGTCCCGTCGGCCTCCAGCCGCAGGGCCTCCCGGACCGAGGCGGGGGCGGCGTCGAGCAGCGCCCGGATGCCGGCCACCGCCACCGGCGGGGTCCGCATCCGCGTCACCCACCACCCGAATTCCAGGCGGAGCGGGAAGCTCCCGAGTTCTTCGACCGCCAGCCCCGCCGCGCCCAGCATCTCCCGCCACTGGGCGACCGTGTGGTCGCGGACGTGGGACGGATCGCGCAAGACCTCGATCGCGTTGAGGGCGGTATCGGCGGCGGGGTCGGCGAAGGAGACGACGTCGACCAGCAAGAGCCTCCCCCCCGGCGCCAACACCCGCGCCATCTCCCGGATCGCCGCCACCGGCCGCGGGAAGTGGTGGGCGGCGTAGCGGCAGGTCACGAGCTCGAAGGCACTGTCGTCGAACGAGAGCGCCTCGGCGTCGCCCCGCTCGAACCGGACGTTGCCAGCGCCGCGGTCGGCGGCCAGTCCCCGCGCCGCCGCCAGCATCGCCTCGGTCAGGTCGACCGCCACCACCTCGCGCACCAGCGGCGCGAAGGCGAGCGCCGTGTGGCCGGTCCCGGTGGCGACGTCGAGCAGTCGATCGCTCCCCGTTGCCTCCCCCGCCGCCAGCATCGCCGCCAGGTCCGGGCCCCCGGCGTGGACCGCGCTCGCCGCGTAGTTGGCCGCCGCCGGCCCGAACTTCGCCTGGACCGACTCCTTGACGTCCATCCCCGCCTCCTATCGTCCCCTCGTCCCCCGCCGCCTGCCGCGCTCCCTTGCTCCGCGCTCCCCGTCGATCTCCCGCCGCCCGCCCAGGCGCGACAGCCTCCCGCTCATCCGGGATCGGGGTGATCGGTTCCGCCTCGCGGCGAGGAGCGTGCTCCTCGCACCCGCGCGGGAGCGGGATCGGGGGTGAGAGCCGTGCTTCGGCAAGCAGAAGCAAGCATCCGTCCTCCGGCGCCGAAGGGCGCCCCGGGACCGATCGAATCCTACCCCGAGGGCGAGCGGGAGATCGGGAGCGGGTTGGCGGCTCGCGCCGCCGCCGGGGAGAGTAGCGCCTGGTGGCGATTCATCCCGGCCCCGGCCGCGCCGGCGCTCGTTCTCACCGATGACGCGAATCGTGTGGCATGGCTATTGCCATATCCTCCATCTCACGCCGCCCGCCGCCGTCCCGACGCGGCCGCGGGCCGCGCCGTCCCCCCGCCGCGCGTCACTGGGAGAAGCGTTCGTGAAAGCCGTCGTCTTCCACGGCGTCGGGGACATCCGCCTCGACGACGTCCCCGAGCCGACCATCGAGCAGCCGACCGACGCCATCGTCCGCGTCACCGCCAGCGCCATCTGCGGCACCGACCTCCACCTGATCCGGGGCACGATGCCGGGGATGGTCCCCGGCACGATCCTCGGCCACGAGGCGATCGGCGTCGTCGAGACGGTCGGGCCGGGCGTCCGCAACCTCAACCCCGGCGACCGCGTCGTCGTCCCCTCGACGATCGGCTGCGGCTCCTGCTCCTACTGCCGGGCCGGCTACTTCGCCCAGTGCGACAACGCCAACCCGAACGGGCCGGCGGCCGGCACCGCCTTCTTCGGCGGGCCAAAGTCGACCGGGCCGATCAACGGCCTCCAGGCCGAGTATGCCCGCGTCCCGTTCGCCAACGTCGGCCTCGTCAAGCTCCCGGACTCGGTCGACGACGACGACGCGATCATGCTCTCCGACATCCTCCCCACCGCCTACTTCGGCGCCAAGCTGGCCGAGATCGAAGACGGGGACGTGGTCGCCGTCTTCGGCTGCGGCCCGGTCGGCCAGTTCGCGATCGCCAGCGCCCTGCTCCTCGGCGCCGGCCGCGTCCTCGCCGTCGATACCATCGCCTCGCGGCTGGCGATGGCCCGCGCCCAGGGCGCCGAGGTGGTCGACTACAACGCCGAGGACCCGATCGCGACGATCAAGGAGCTGACCCGCGGCATCGGCCCGGACCGCGTGATCGACGCGGTCGGAGTCGACGCCAACCGGCCGCACGCCGGCCCCGCCGCCGAGCAGGCCGATCAGCAAGCCGAGGAGTTCGCGCGGGAGCGCCGGCAGATCGGTGAGCAGGCCAACCCCCAGGGTGCCAACTGGCACCCCGGCGACGCCCCCTCCCAGGTCCTTGCCTGGGCGGTCGAGGCGGTCGCCAAGGCGGGGACGATCGGCATCATCGGCGTCTACCCGCCGTCGGCCCAAACCTTCCCGATCGGCCAGGCGATGAACAAGAACCTGACCGTCAAGATGGGCAACTGCAACCACCGCCGCTACATCCCCGACCTGCTCAACCTGGTCGAGAGCGGCGCCCTCGACCCGGCCAAGATTCTGACCCAGCGCGAGCCGCTGAGCGACGTCATCGCCGCCTACAAGGCGTTCGACACCCGCCAGCCCGGTTGGGTCAAGGTCGAGTTGCGGGCATCGGTCTGAACCGCTGTCCCGGCCGCTGCCCCCCGACGATACCGTCGCCGGCGGTCAGCGGCCAAGACACAATGGCGCCAAACGGCCGGGGAGTACGACCTATCTGCCCCGCTCCCCTCACTATGCCCTCGAGACGCACAGCCCGCTCGCGGGCCGGCACCGACGATCGGTGCCGGACGGCGATCCCGACCTAGGGGTTTGCCAGCCAAGACCATCGAAGGAGATAGTGACCATGTCCACCGTTGACCCCACGAATCCAAACGACCGAATGTCGATGGTCACCTCCGTCGCGCCGACGACCCGCCGTGGGTTGGTCGGCGGAGCGGCGAAGTTAGCCGGGGGCGGCGCCCTCGCGCTCTCCGCCGTCGGCGCCGGGCGGCGCCCGGCGGCGGCGAGACAGGCGACGCCGGTCGCGGTGGACGCGACACCGCCACCGGCCGTGGCCGAGGGGACGCCGCCGGCGGCGACCGGGGCCACCGAGCCGATGCAGCGGGTACTCGATGCCTTCACCGCCTTCGAGGCGCCGCCGCTGAACAGCGTTACCGCCTTCAACGGCCGGGAGTTGCCGTCGTTCGCCAATGCGCTCGCGGCGGTGATCGCCGGCCAAGGCGAGTCAGCGCTCGACGTGACCGTCGGCGTCTCCCACATCCTGATCCCGGGCCCCGGCGGCGAGATCCTGGGCCGGGTCTACACCCCGATCGGCGAGGGCCCGTTCCCGGTCCTCGTTTACTTCCACGGCGGCGGCTTCGTGATCGCCAACCTCAACACCTACGACGCGTCGGCCCGCGCCCTGGCGAACGAGACCGGTGCCGTCGTCGTCTCGATCGCCTATCGGCAAGCGCCTGAGAACCCGTTCCCGGCCGCGGTCGACGACGCCTACGCCGCGACCCAGTACCTCCTCGAGAACGCGGCCGAGGTCAACGGCGACCCGGCCCGCGTCGCCGTCGGCGGCGAGAGCGCGGGCGGCAACCTGGCGACCGTCGTCTGCCTCAGGGCGCGCGAGGAGGATGGGCTGATGCCGATCCACCAATTGCTCGTCTACCCCGTCACCACCTTCGCCCCGGAGGGCGAGGCGGCCG
>JBBSNJ010000161.1:0-6644 GCA_038232775.1 Thermomicrobiales bacterium | reverse complement strand
GGGGTGGCGGCGGTCGCCACCACACGGGGCGAGGCGGAACGGGGGGCGCGACTGCTCGGGGCGGCGACGGCGCTCGGCGAGTCGCTCGGGGTCCTCCATCTACCGCACCAGGTGGAGTACGAACGAGCGGTCGTCACGGCGCGGCAGCGGCTCGATCCGGCGCGCTTCTCGGCCGCCTGGGCGGCGAGCCGGAATCTGACCTTAGTACTACAACGGCACTTCTGGATCGGAGCGGGTGAGGCGGCGCCGGTAGTGGCCGCGGCGCGCCTCGGCTTGGCGCCGCCGCCGCCAGCGCGACCAATGGAGCCGGAAGCCGGTGGCCTCGGCCGGCCCCGCCAGCGCCAGCAGGAGGCGGCGCACCTCGGGCGCTGTGAGTGGGATCAGCCCGGCGTCGCCGCCCCCTTTTTCGCGCCGGCATTGGCGGCCGCCCGGGCAATCTCCAGGAAGGCGTGGGCCAGCAGGCAGAGCGTGACGTGGCGGTGCCAGCCGTCCCAGCGGCGCACCTCGTACTGGTCGAGGCCGACTTCGCCCTTCGCGCGCTGGAACCCCTCCTCGATGGCCCAGCGCGTGCCGGCCACCCGCGCCAACTCCTCGACCGTGACGTCGTCGTGCGCGAAAGCGCGGTAGAAGGCCCGCTCCGCCGGCTTGGCCACCGAGCGCCGGACGAGCAGCCACTGTGCCCAACCCTCCTCCGTCCGGTAGGGCAGCCGGGCGCACGCCCAGTCATAGACGCGGGGGCCTTTGCTCCCCGCGCCGACGTCGAGCCGGTGCCCGCCGCCCTCGGGAATCCGCGGCACCAGCGCCTCGGCCCGGACCTGCACGCCGTCCTGCCAGAGCGGGTGGGAGCGCGCCACCGCCAGCACGTAGGGCCGGTGCTCCGCTTCCAGCCACCGGCGCAGCCCGCCGTCGTTGCCGTAGACCTCGTCGCCGGTCACCCAGGCCGAAGGGACCTTCGCCGCGAAGGCGCGCTCCAGCATCGCCCGCGCCAGCTCGCCCTTGGTCGCGAACCCCGCCCCCGGTGGGACGCCCGCCTCCCGGCGCCGCCCTGGGTCGTCCGCCCACGACTTCGGCAGATAGAGTGCGCGGTCCAGGAAGGCCCGGCCCGACGGGCTCGCGTAGGCCAGGAAGACCCCGACCTGGCAATTCTCGACCCGCCCTGCGGTGCCGCTGTACTGGCGCGCCACCCCGGCCGACTTCGCCCCCTTCTTGAGGAAGCCCGTCTCGTCGACGACCAGGACCGCCCGCTCGTCGCCCAGGTGCTCGACGACGTAGGCGCGTAGGTCGTCGCGCACCGCGTCGGCGTCCCAGCAGGCGGTGCGCAGCAGCCGCTGCACGCCGTCCGGCGTGCGCTCGCCCGCCTGCTCGGCCAGCTGCCAGCCGGTGCGCCGCTCGACCGGCCCCAGCAGCCCGGCCAGGTAGCGCCCCGCCCGCGCCCGCACCTCCGCCCGCCCGAAGCGCGGCGCGATGCGCTCGCTCAGGGCACCCAGCTCCTCCTGCCACGCCGCGATCTGGACGAGCGGCTCGGTCTCGTGCGGGGCCACGGCCATGGGGCGACTCCTCCTACGCTGAGCGGAGGAGTCTACCCGTACCAAGTGCCGTTGTAGTACTAGGGGCGGCGCTCGCCGAGGCCGCCGCCCCGGTCCCGCCGGCACCGCCGAAGCCGGCGGCGGGTGGCGCTCCCCTGACCTCCCCCCTCACCGGGCGCGAGGTTGAAGTGCTGCGCCTGATCGTCGACGGCCAGACCGACCGCCAGATCGGGGACATGCTCCCGATCAGCCACCGGACGGCGATGCGCCACGTCGCCAACAGCTACAAGAAGCTCGACGTGAACTCACGCGCCGCCGCCACCGCGGCCGCCATCCGCCGAGGTCTGGTCTAGGCCCGGCGCTCCCGGAGACGGCAGGGCTCGGGACGACGGCCATTGCCGCGACGACCACCGCCGGTGGGTCGTCCGGAATCCGGTTGCACCGTTCTGCTCCTCGGGAGCGGGACTAGCTCCCCTCTCCGGCGCACCTGACCCGGGCAAGGGGCGGGGGGGGTGATACGGAATCCGAGTGATCGCTTCCGGCTACCGGAAAGAGGCCCTCACCCCCGGTCCCCTCTCTCTCGGACTGTTTGGTGTCTGGCCCCCGGAAAGGGCTTCCGGGTCCGCTCTGGCGCCCGGAAGCGGGCCGGAAACCGCGCCACGCCGGCCGGGCGCGCCGTCCTTCGGCCTCCGAGACGCCCCGGATCGGGGCGTGGACGAGGCCGACGGGAGCCGAAAACCAAACTGTCCGGGAGAGAGGGGGCTGGGGGTGAGGGCCGGACGCCGTAGCAGGAAGGCGAGGTGTTCTCCCGGATTCCAAATCAGGCGGTCGAGTCGGGTTTGACGCTCCGACGGGAGGCGCGGCATACTTTCGCGGTCGCGCTGGGCCGCGCCCGGCGCGCATCGTGTTGCCCGCTCGCGGCCCGACGCCGGGCCGGCGCGAAGGGTTCCTGCTACCGTGGCAACCGGTTCTGATCTGTCGCTCGGTCGCGCGATCGAGTTCCGCGACGACACGGCGGTCAACGTCGTCGGGCTGCTCAAGGGGCCGTTCGGGGACAGCCGCATCTACCCTTTGGCGCTGGAGCGCTTCCCGCTCGGGGATGGCGAGGGCGGGGCGGAAGGGCTGGTGGCCGAGGGCGTCGAGGGCGAGGTCAAGCTCACTCGGCTGCGGGAAGCGATCATGGCCCGCGTCGAGGCGAGGGGAACGGTCGCGATCGAGTGCGCCCGCTGCCTGCGGCCCTACGAGCAACCGTTCGCGGTCGCTTTCAGTGAAGAGTACCGCCAGTTGGTCGATGTCCGGACTGGGATCGATCTGCCGGCGGGCCAGAACGACGACGAGGAGGTCTCGCGGATCGGCGCCAACCACGAGCTGGACCTCGGAGAGATCCTGCGCCAGGAGATCGTGGTCGCCCTCCCGATGCGCCCCGACTGCGGCGAGGCGTGTCCCGGCCCCGAGGTCTTGGGCTCGGTGCTCCTAAGGGGCGACGGCGGCGGCGAGAAGCCGGCCGATGATCGCTTCGCCGCCTTGGCCGACCTGTTGGGCGACGACGCCCGCTAGAACGCGAACGCCGGACGCCGGCGCCGAAACCAGGAGAGAGGAAGGTCGAAGATGGGCGCGCTCCCGAAGCAACGCATCAGTCGCCACCGTCAGGGCAACCGTCGCCGCCACCACTGGATCCCGGCCCTGAATCTGGTGCCGTGCCGCAACTGCGGCGAACCCAAGCTGCCCCACCACGTCTGCCCGACCTGCGGCGTCTACCGCGGCCGCCAGGTGATCCAGATCGAGGAGCGGCGCCGCCAGGCGGAGTAGAAAGACGGCAGAGGCGAGACACCAGACGCCAGACGCCAGACGGCAGACGCCAGACACGAGTTGCCAGCGTGGCGATCTGCCGTCCTTGCCGCGAGCAGCAGCACGATAGGCCGTCAAAGTCTGGCGTCTGGCCCCTGCCGTCTGCCGTCTCGTCACCGCGGAGCCGTCGATGCGACACGCGGCGATCACTGGCTGGGGGATGGCGGTCCCCGAGGGGCGGCTGACCAATGCCGACCTCGAGCGGATGGTCGATACCTCCGACGAGTGGATCGTGAGCCGGACGGGGATCAGGGAGCGGCGCGTCGTCGGTCCGGGCGACTCGACGACCTCCCTCTCGGTCACCGCCGCCCGCCGGGCGCTGGCTCGGGCCGGTCTGCGGCCGGACGAGATCGACCTGATCGTGGTCGCCACTTGTACCCCCGACCAGCTCCTCGGGTCGCAGGCCTCTTTGGTCCAGGCCGAGCTCGGGGGGACCGCCGGTGCCTTCGACCTCGGCGCCGCCTGCTCCGGCTTCGTCTACGCCCTCGCCGTCGGCTCGCAGTTCGTCCAGAGCGGGCTGCTCGAGCGCGTCCTGGTGATCGGCGCCGACACGCTGACCCGCTTCCTCGACTACACCGACCGCACGACCTGCATCCTCTTCGGCGACGGCGCGGGTGCGGTCGTGGTCGAGGCCACCGACCAGCCGCGCGGTCTCCTCTCGACCGTGCTCGGCGCCGACGGCTCCGGCTTCCACCACCTCTTCATCCCCGGCTGGGACGACCCCCGCTCGCGATCGGCCGGACAGCCGGCGGGCGCCCGCCCCTTCCTCCGGATGAACGGGCCGGAGGTCTTCCGTTTCGCGGTGCGGGTGATGGGGGAAGCCGCGGCCGAGGCGATCGCGCGGGCGGGGCTCTCCGTCGCCGATGTCGATATGCTGATCCCCCACCAAGCCAACGTCCGGATCATCGACGCCGCGGCCCGCCGCCTCGCCCTGCCGCGGGAGAAGGTGTGGGTCAACATCGACCGTTACGGCAACACGTCGGCGGCCTCGATCCCGATCGCCCTGGTCGAGGCCGAGGAGGCGGGGCGGCTGGGCGAGGGGGACGACCTGGTGCTGGTCGCTTTCGGCGGCGGTCTCTCCTGGGCCGCCGGCGTCCTCCGCTGGGGGGTCGCCGGCGTCCGCCCCGACCCCGCCAGCGGCGAGGACCGCCGCCGAGTCGGCGACGGGATCGGGGCCCTCGCCCCGGGCAACGGCGCCGCTCCCGCGCCCGCCCCCCTCCCGGCCGGCGCCGGCGCGGGCAGCTAGCCCGGGGGCCGAGGCGACGGACGGCAGGGGCGGGAAGGCCGCTTGGGTCTTCCCCGGCCAGGGCTCGCAGCGGGTTGGGATGGGCCGCGAGCTGGCGGCGCGCGAGCCGGCGGCGCGCGCGATCTTCGCCGCCGCCGACCGCGTCCTCGGCTTCGGGCTCTCGGCCCTGATCTTCGCCGGGGCGGAGACCGATCTCCAGCAGACGGCCAACCAGCAGCCCGCGATCCTCGCCACCAGCGTCGCCCAACTGACCGTCTTGCGGGAGGCCGGGGCGCTGCCGCCGCCCGCGTTCGTCGCCGGGCACAGCCTCGGGGAGTACGCGGCTCTGGTCGCCGCCGGCGCGCTGACCTTGGAGGACGCGCTGCCGATCGTCCGCCGCCGGGGAGAGCTGATGCAGGAGCACGGCGCCGGGGCGATGGCGGCGGTGATCGGGCTGGCGCCGGCGGCGGTGTCTGAGGTCGCGGCCGAGGCCGGGGCGGAGATCGCCAACTTCAACGCCCCCGACCAGACGACCGTCTCCGGCCGGGAGGCGGCGGTCGAGCGGGCGATGGCGCTGGCCAAGGAGCGGGGTGCCAAGCGGACGATCCGGCTGCCGGTCAGCGCCGCCTTCCACTCTTCGCTGATGGCGCCGGTGGTCGACGGACTGCGGCCGATGATCGAAGCAGTCCCCCTGCGGCCGGCCGAACCGCCGCTGATCGGAAACGTCGACGCCCGGCCGCTGCGGGACCCGGCGACGCTGCGGCGGGAGCTGTTGGACCAGATCATCACCCCGGTCCGCTGGGTGGAGGTCGTTGCCGCCCTCGCCGCCACCGGCGTCGAGACCTGCTACGAGGTCGGCCCCGGCAAGGTGCTGGCGGGCCTGATCGGCCGGTGCGCTCCGGGGGTGACGACCGTGACGGCCGACTCGCTGCTCGCCGCGGCCGAACGGGGACCGACTCGGCCGCCTGAACCGGACGAGCCGAGCAGGCGAGAGTGACGGCCGAGCTGACTGGAGACCGGCGCCGGTCGCGGCGCGGGCGCGGCGACGAGGAGGGAACGACGGTGGCGGAGGAAGCGGGGGAGCAGGCAGCGGCGACGAAGGTCGCGATCGTCACCGGCGGGACGCGCGGGATCGGCCTCGCGGTCGCCAAGCGGCTGGCCGAAGACGGCTACGACCTGGTTGTCACCTATCGCGGCGACGAGGCGACGGCGGAAGCCGCGAAGCAGGAGCTAGCGCCGCTCGGGCGACGGATCGAGCTCCTCGCGGCCGACGTGGCGACGGCGGACGGCGCCGGCCAGACGGTCGAGGCGGCGATGGAGCGCCTCGGTCGGCTCGACGTGCTGGTCAACAATGCCGGCATCACCCGCGACGGCCTGGTGATGCGGATGGGCGAGGCGGACTGGGACGAGGTCGTCGACACGAACCTCAAGGGGGCGTTCCTCTGCGCCAAGGCGGCGATCCGGCCAATGCTGCGCCAGCACTCGGGGCGGATCGTCAACCTCACCTCGGTCGTCGGGCTGGTCGGCAACGCGGGCCAGGCCAACTACGCCGCCGCCAAGGCGGGGCTCGTCGGCTTGACCAAGTCGCTGGCGAAGGAGGTCGGCTCGCGCGGGATCACCGTCAACGCCGTCGCCCCCGGCTTCATCGAGACCCGCCTGACCGACGTGCTGGCGGCCGACCTCAAGCAGACGCTGCTCGCGCAGACGCCGCTCGGGCGGTTCGGGACGCCGATGGACGTGGCCGCCGCGGTCGCGTTCCTCGCCTCGCCGGACGCCGCCTTCGTCACCGGCCACGTGCTGACGGTGGACGGCGGGCTGTTCATGGCCTAGCGCGAGAGGCGGTGACGGTCTCCCCGAGCTTGCTCCCGGATCACGGCCTTCTACAGAATTCGGGTGAGCAGTTGTATGTGCCGGAGAGCTGCCCCCCCCCCCCCCCCACAACCCCCGCCGCGGGGGCGGGGGGCCCCACCAACCAGCCCCGGCCCCCCCCTTCCACCCGGGTGCGGAGACCGCGGGCGGCCCCCAAACCGACCGCCAAGCACCGC
>JBBSNJ010000160.1:0-6645 GCA_038232775.1 Thermomicrobiales bacterium | reverse complement strand
CGTGCGGTCGCCCCGGTCGGGGACGGAAGACGTGATTCAGGCGGGAGAAGCACCAGCGGTCGCGGGGCCGGCGGCCGACCTGGCGGGACTCGCCGTCGCGCTCGGGGCCCGCGGGGTGCCCGAGTGGACGGGTGCCGAAGCGCGCCTCGTTCGGGCGGCATTCGAGCCGTCGCCGCTGCTCGTCGCCGCCACGCGGCAGGCGATCGACCAGGGGCACGACCCCCTCGGCGACGATTTCTGCCGCCGCTTCTCGGCCGCGGAGCGGCGGCCGACGGGGGCGACCTACACGCCCCAGCCGATCATCGACGCGATGCTGACCTGGGCGGCGGGGCAGGTTCGACCGGCCCGCGTCGTGGACCCCGGGGCCGGTTCGGCCCGCTTCCTCGTCGCCGCCGGACGACGCTTCCCCGACGCCGAACTCGTCGCCGTCGAGGTCGATCCGCTGGCCGCGATCCTGGCCCGCGGGCACCTGGCCGCGGCCGGGTTCGCCGACCGGTCCTGTGTCCTGCTCCGGGACTACCGCGCCCTCGCCCTGCCGCCGGCAGCGGGACCGACCCTCTTCCTCGGCAACCCCCCCTACGTCCGCCACCACTTGATCGCCGCCGGGTGGAAGTCTTGGCTCGTCGAGACGGCCCGCAAGCACGGCGTCGCCGCCAGCCGGCTCGCCGGATTGCACGCCCATTTCTTCCTCGCGACCGCCGAGCACGCCCGGCCCGGCGACGTCGGCGTGCTGATCACCGCCGCCGAATGGCTCGACGTGAACTACGGCCGGCTCGTCCGCGGGTTGATGACCGGCGCCCTCGGCGCCCGCAACGTCCAGGTGATCGAGCCGAGCGCCGAGCCCTTCCCCGGCACGCAGAGCACGGCGGTGATCACCGGCTTCGAGGTCGGCGCCCGGCCGGCGACGGTTGGTCTGCGGCGGGTGGCGACGCTCGACGCGCTCGGCGCGCTGGAACCGGACTGGCAGGTGCGCCGCGAGCGCTTGGAAGCGGCGCCGCGGTGGACGCCGCTGACCCGCGCCGTCCCAGAGAAGCGCGAGGGGTTCGTCGAGCTGGGCGAGCTGTGCCGGGTCCACCGCGGGCAGGTGACGGGCGCGAACCGGGTGTGGATCGCCGGCGACCAGACGACCGAGCTGCCGGAATCGGTGCTCTTCCCGGCCGTGACGAAGGCCCGCGAGCTGTTCGCGGCGTGGGACTTCCTGGCCGACGCGTCCGCCCTGCGGCGGGTGATCGACTTGCCGGTCGACCTTGACCTGCTGGACGCCGCCGACCGCCGGCGCGTCGACGCGTTCCTCCGCTTCGCCCGCTCGCTCGGGACCGACCAAGGCTTTATCGCCCGCAGCCGGAAGGCGTGGTGGTCGGTCGGACTGCGCCAGCCGGCGCCGATCCTGGCGACCTACATGGCGCGGCGGCCGCCCGCCTTCGTCCGCAATCTGGCGGACGCCCGGCACCTGAACATCGCCCACGGGCTCTACCCGCGGGAGCCGCTGAGCGAGTCGGTCCTGCGCTCCCTCGCCGAGTACTTGTCCCGCAGCGTGAGCATGGACCATGGGCGGACCTACGCCGGCGGACTGACGAAGTTCGAGCCGCGCGAGATGGAACGGCTCTTGGTGCCGCGGCCCGAGGTGCTCGCCGAAGCGGCCATGGTCGGGACGCTGGGGTGAGCGCCGGCGGGGGCTCGCGCTTCGTGCCGCGGGCCGTGTGGTCGGCGGATCGGCTCGACGCCGACCGGATGCAGGCGCGGGAGCAGTTCGCCCGCGAGCGGATGCTCGAACCCCTGGAGGAGTATCTGGGGCACTTCGACCGGGTCCAGGACGTGCTCGACGACCTGATCGAGGGTACCGTCGACCTGACGGAGCTCGAGGATCGGGCGCTCGACATCCTGACGGACCCGGCGAAGCTGGAGGTCTTCCGCTACCTGGCCGGGCCGCCGGTGTCGGAAGACGATCTGAAGACGCTCGCGGATGCCGGGTCGATCGCGCCGCGGACGCTGCGCCAGGATCCCGAGCTCGTCCGCCGGTTGGTGGCCATGATCCGCGACGGCATCGACCGGCGCCGGTTCCCATGGATCACGGAGGGACGCCAACCCTCCGAAGCCGAGCGGAGCGCGGCCGTGCTGGCGTCGGCGGCGCTGATCGCCACGCGGCGGACGGAAACAAACCGGCGCAACGAAGGCAAGCGGACCCAGGAAGAGCAGGTGCGGCAGGCCCTGATCGACCACGGCTTCGGTGAAGTCCGCATCCCCGGCAACCGCATCGACACGCTGGCGGAGGCACCGCAGCCCGGCGAGTTCTGCCGCGAGGTGACGCTCGGCACGCGGAAGGCCGACCTCGTCGTCGGGCTGTGGGACCACCGCGTGATGCCGATCGAGTGCAAGGTCTCGAACTCGGCGACGAACTCGATCAAGCGCCTGAACAACGACGCCGCGGCGAAGGCGGAGGCGTGGGTCGCCGAGTTCGGCCGGACCCAGGTGGTACCGGTCGCCATGCTGAGTGGGGTCTACAAGCTCCGCAACCTCGAGCAAGCGCAGGATCGGGGTCTGACCCTCTACTGGGCGCACCGTCTCGGCGACCTGACGGGGTGGATCGAGCAGACGCGGCGGGACTGATCGTTCGTTCGCGGCGACTCCCCCATCGATCGCGGTCTCGCTCCGCTCCCGTGGCTCGGGTACGCTTCGCTTCTCGGGTGGTGCCGTCATCCCGGTCAGGAGCGCCCCATCGCGACGTCTCGCCTGCTGCCTTTCCTCCGCCGCGCCGCGGCGCTGCTCTTCGCGCTGCTGGTCGGCTTCGGGTTGTTGGCGCGGGGCGGGCTGAGCGACGCCCGCTGGCTGGCGATCCTCGGCGTCGGCGGGCTGCTGCTGCTGGTCGCGGTCTGGCCGGCGCTGCCGCCGGGGATCGCGACCCCGGCCCGGACGACGGTCCGGCTGGCGGTGCTGCTGGTGGTCGGGTTCGCCCTCATCTCGATCCAACTGCTGCGGATCCAGGTCGTCCAGAGCGGCGCGATCAGCGGCCGGGTGGGGGAGGACCCGGTGAGCGGCGAGGTGATCGCCAATCCCCGGCTCCAAGTGGTCGACCTCGAAGCCGACCGGGGCCGCGTCTTCGACCGGGCGGGGACGACCCTGGCCGACACCGTCTTCGAGGGGAAGACCGTCCGCCGCGTCTACCCCGAGCCGGAGTCGGCCTACGTCGTCGGCTACTTCTCGCCCCTGCTCTACGGCGAGGCGGGGCTGGAGGCGGCCTACGCGGCCGAGCTGTCCGGCCGCGGGGGGACCAACGCGCTCGGCCGCGCCCTGGACGGGCTGCTCGGCCGGCCGCCGCGCGGGCTCGACCTGCACCTGACGCTCGACGCCGGCCTCCAGCGCTACGCCCACGAGCTGCTGGCCGGCCGGCCGGGGTCGGCCGTCCTGCTCGACGCCCAGACCGGCGAGACGCTGGTCCTCGCCTCGAATCCCCACTGGGACCCGAACCGCCTGTTCACGAACGCCCAGGACGAGCGGGACGCGGCCGCCGCCTACTGGGCGGCGCTGGTGGCGGACCCCGCCGCGCCGCTGGTGCCCCGCGCCACCCAAGGGCTGTTCACCCCCGGCTCGACCTTCAAGGTCCTCACCGCCGCGGCCGCGATCGACGCCGGCTTCGCCGAGCCGGGGAGCGTCTACGAGGACGACGGCGCGCTCGAGGTCGACGGGCGGGTGATCGTCGAGCAGAACCGGCCGGACGAGACCCAGACCGAGTGGGCGCTGGTCGAGGGGTTGGCCTGGTCGCTGAACGTCGTCTTCGCCCAGGTCGGGCTCCAGCTCGGGCCGGAGCTGATGCGGCAGTACGCCGAGGCGTTCGGCTTCGGGGGGGCGATCCCGTTCGACCTGCCGGTCGCCGCCAGCCAGGTGGCGGGGACGCCGGGCTTCTTGGACTCCCTGCCGGCCCTGGCCGACACCGGCTTCGGGCAGGGGGAATTGCAGGCGACGCCGCTGCAGATGGCGCTGGTGGCGGCGGCGGTCGCCAACGGCGGCGAGGCGATGCGGCCCTACCTGGTCGAGCGGCTGACGAGCCCGGCGGGGAAGACGGTCTGGGCGGCCGAGCCGAAGGTCTGGCGGCGACCGGTGGGCGCCGAGGCGGCGGCGGCGACGGCGGGGATGATGGTCAGCACGGTGGTGTGGGGGGTGGCCCAGCCGGCGGCGATCGCCGGCACCGTCGTCGGCGGCAAGACGGGCACGGCCGAGACGGGGGAGGGGGAGGAGCCGCACGCCTGGTTCGTCGGCTTCGCCGGGCCGGAGGGGGAGGCGCCGCGCTACGCCGTCGCCGTGGTGTTGGAGCACGGCGGCTCGGGGTTGGCCGGGGCGCTCGGGATCGGGCGGGACCTGATGGCGGCGGCGCTGGCGGGGTGAGCGGTCTCGCGGCGGGACGGACGTACAATGGTGGTGGCGGAATGCCTCGGGCGGCGTCGCGGGCGGTGGCGGGCGCCGGGCCGCGGCGGGCGGAGCGCGAGGTTGCGGGGCGAGCGCGGTGACCTACCATCGCCTCGAATCGCCGACGCAGTCTGTGGCGGTCGCCCGCAGCCAGGAGGAATCGGGGGAGATCTGGGGATACCCGGTGCGAGGGGGCATCCGCCCCCGGGTCAGGGCGTGGTCGGGGGCGCTGCCACCGGGGAAGCGGGGGATCGAGTTCACGACCGACGTGCTCCCCGACCCCGGCGGCGCCCCGGGTCGGCCGGAGTGGTCGGGGCCACGACCGGGGGTTCGGATCGAAGCGGACGCGGCCGGCGACCCCGTCGCCAAGATCGCCGTCGAGGTCACGAAGAACACCCAGGCGTGATCGGAACGGAGGCACGATGAGCATTCGCCAGGTCGCCCCGCTGGAGCACTGGCCGAGTGGGGACAGCCGACCGGTCGCCGTCTTGGCGCTCGAGCCGGACGCCCTCGCCGAACGCTACGGCCTGGCCTTCGCGGTCGACGTCGACGATCTCGATCGGTACCGGCTGGCCGCCGTCGAGCTGGACGACGGCCAGCAGGTGTGGCTGCTCAGGCACGTCGGGGATCCCAACCCAGGGACGGTGGTGCGGGTCGATGCCCGCGCCGACGTCGAGGCGATGCGGCACGCCCTCGTGCGCGCCTTCGGGCTTTCGCCGGCCGACATCATCTGGTCCGCGCCGGTAGCGGTCGGCGCCGCCCGCTAGCCCCCGCCTGCCGACGGCGGACGTCGCCTCGGCGCGACGGAGCCCGAAGGAAGCGGGGGTGCGGTCCGGTTTGGCGCACGCCTGATGCGCCAGTTTCGCCGGGCGGGAGGGGGGGGGGCGCCACGACCGCGTTCGAGGCGTCGATGCCGACACCCTGGCCCGGCGCTGGCTGCGGAAGCGGCTCCGGGCCGAGCGCGCCAGTTGACCGTCCAGGTGTCGATCTGCAATTGATCGGAGGCACAACGCGATGCTCGTTCGCCAGGCCGCCCCACTGCATTCTTGGCCGAGCGGCGAGAGCCGCGCGCTGGCCGTGCTCGCCGCTGAGCCGGTCGATCCTGCCGCCCGCTGTGGACTCGCCTTCGAGGACGGCGTCGACGACCTGGGCCAGTTATCGGCTCGCCGCCCTCGCCCTTGCTGACGGGCAGCAGGCGTGGCTGGTGAGGCGAGCGGGCGATCCGAAGCGTATGGCAGAATGAATCGAAGGCTGACCCGCCGACCTGAGGGTGGGGTGGCCAAAGGGTAGGGAGCGGTAGACGTGGCGTTCAACGTCTTCATTAGCTGGTCGGGTGACGTCAGCAGGCGTATTGCGTCGATCCTACACGAGTGGCTGCCGACGGTGATTCAGATGGCCGAACCGTTCATGTCCGAGAAGGACATTGATGCGGGAGCGCGCGGTCTTGAGGAGATTGCAGATCAATTGAAGTGCATCCAGACTGGTATCATCTGTGTGACTGCCAACAATCAAGAAGGTTCCTGGCTGAACTTTGAAGCTGGGGCGCTATCGAAGATGATAGAGAGAACACACGTAATTCCCATGACCTTCGACTTAGAGAAGGGCCAGATCAAGAATCCTTTGGGGCAGTTTCAAGCCAAGCAGTTCATCGAGGAGGACATGCTAGCGACCGTGAAGACAGTGAATAAGGCATTGGGGTCTCCCCTTGCAGAGACTCGACTGACCACCGCCTTCGCTCTTGCATGACCGATCCTAGCCGCAAAGATAGCGCGAGTTCGAGCAGAGCAGCAGACCCAGCAGAGCTTTGTAGAAGCGCCTAAGCGAAGCCTAGAGGATATGCTAGAGGAGCTCGTCATCGCAGCTAGAGATCATGGCGATTTGTTGAGACGCCTAAGCAGTAGACCCCTGCGTCTCTCTGAAATGAATGCTCACTTCGCCGCCAGTGATGCAGCGCTACGTTCGCTTAGTGAACTTTATGAAGGAACCTCGAAGCCATTGAATCCAAAGGAGTTAGTAGAAATGGCTCCTAATACGGAATCCGGGTGCTCACTTCGGCTTCCTCGGGCGCCGCTCGCGGGGCCACCAGTGGAAGCGGGTGTGGGCCTTGACGGTGCGGCGGTCGGCCTCCAGGGCGAGGCAGCGCGCGGCCAGGAGGTCCTCCAGCTCGGCGATCCCGGCGAAGGCCCGGTTGGCGGCCGGCTCGTCGAGCAGCGCCCAGAGCCGCTCCGCCGGCTGCAGCTCGGG
>JBBSNJ010000159.1:0-6647 GCA_038232775.1 Thermomicrobiales bacterium | reverse complement strand
GCGGCCGACGCCGCCGGCGTCGAACTGATGACCGCCTCCGGCCAGTTCGACGCCGACAACGCGAGCCAGGTGACCGCGATCGAGAACATGGTCACCGCCGGCGTCTCGGGGATCATGATCACCCCGGGCGACACCAAGGGCATCGTCCCCGCCATCGAGAAAGCGCGGGAGGCGGGGGTCGTCGTCATCGCCCTCGACACGCCGACCGAACCGCAGGACGCCACCGATGCCCTCTTCGCGACCGACAACTTCAAGGCCGGCGAACTGATCGGCGAGTACGCGCGGTCGGTCAAGGGGGACGAGCCGGTCCAGATCGCGACGATCGACGGCTCGATCGGCGTTACGGTCAGCGTCCTCCGGCACAACGGCTTCCTGGCCGGCTACGGTCCCGCCGAGAGCGGCGGCGCGACGCCGGTCGCGAGCCTCTCCGAGTTCGCCAGCGACGCCCGCGTCGTCTGTAGCCAGAGCGGCGACGGTGACCAGGCGAAGAGCCAGACCGCGATGGAGAACTGCCTCCAGGCCAATCCAGACATCAATCTCGTCTACACCATCAACGAGCCGGCGGCGCGCGGCGCCTACACGGCGCTCAAGAACGCCGGCAAGGAGGATCAGGCGCTGATCGTCTCGGTCGACGGCGGCTGCACCGGCGTCGAGGCGATCCAGGCCGGTGAGATCGCCGCCACCTCCCAGCAGTACCCGCTGAAGATGGCCCAGCTGGGGGTCGAGGCGATCGTCAACTACGCCGAGACCGGGGAGAAGCCGGAAGGCTACACCGACACCGGCGTCACCCTGATCACCGACCAGCCGCAGGCCGGGATCGAGTCCGAAGACACGGAGTTCGGCCTCGCCAACTGCTGGGGCTAGCGCGACACGTCCGAGTCGGCCACGCGGCGGTCCGGGGCCGGGGAGCTCTCCCGGTCCCGGCCCCCGGGCGGCGAGGAGGCCATGAGCGCGACGTCTACAGTCGAGCAGCCCGGGTCGAGTCGCTTGGCCGGCGCCCGGTCGGGGATCACCTGGGCCGCGGCCCTGTCCACGCTGGGGCCGTTCATCGCCCTGCTGGCCGCCGCCGCCTTCTTCGCGACCCGCTCCGACCGCTTCCTGACCGGCCCCAATCTCTCGCTCGTCGTCCAGCAATCGATGGTCGTCGGCGTCCTCGCGATCGGCCAAACGCTGATCATCCTGACCGCCGGCATCGACCTCTCCTGCGGCGCCGTGATGGCCCTCGGTGGGATCGTGATGGCGCGCCAGGCGACCGTCGCCGGGGTCCCTCCCCTGCTGGCGGTCGGGCTCGGGGTCGGCATCTGCGCCGCCTTCGGCGCCGCCAACGGGCTCCTGATCACCAGGATCCGCCTGCCGCCGTTCATCGTCACCCTCGGCACCTTGAACATTGCCTTCGCTGTGACCCAGATCTACTCCCGGAACCAGACGATCACGAACCTGCCGGCCGAGCAGACCTTCTTCGGCAACACGTTCAGCCTCGCCCAAACCTCGATCACCTACGGCACCGTCCTCATGTTCGCCCTCTACCTCCTCGTCTGGTTCGTCCTGCGCCAGACCGCGGCCGGGCGCCACGTCTACGCCGTCGGCAACAACTCGGAAGCGGCCCGCCTCAGCGGGATCGACACGTCGCGCCTGCTCCTCGTCGTCTACACCATCGCCGGGGTGCTCTACGGTTTCGCCGCCCTCCTCTCGGTGGCCCGCACCGGCGTCGGCGACCCGAACGCCGGCCAAACCGACAACCTCGCCAGCATCACCGCGGTCGTGCTCGGCGGCACCAGCCTCTTCGGCGGCCGGGGGACGGTGATGGGGACGCTGATCGGCGTCCTCATCGTCGGCGTCTTCCGCAACGGTCTCCAACTGATCGGCGTCGCCTCCGTCTACCAGGTGCTCGTCACCGGCGTCCTGGTCATCCTCGCCGTCACCGTCGACCAACTGGCCCGCCGGAGGCCGGCGTGAGCGACCGCCCCGACCGGCCGACGCCGGTGCTCGAGGCGCGCGGCCTGGTCAAGCGCTACGGGGCGGTGACCGCGCTCGACGGCGCCGATTTCGAGCTCTTTCCCGGCGAGATCCTGGGGGTGATCGGCGACAACGGCGCCGGCAAATCGACGCTGATCAAGGCGCTTTCGGGCGCCCTCGTGCCCGACGCCGGCGAGATCCTGCTCGACGGCCGCGTCGTCAGGTTCCCCACCCCGCTCCACGCCCGCCGCCAAGGGATCGAGACGGTCTACCAAGACCTGGCCGTGGCCCCCGCGCTCGACATCGCCGAGAACCTCTTCCTCGGCCGCGAACTGCGGCGCCCCGGCCCCCTCGGTTCCGTCTTCCGGATGCTCGACAAGCGGCGGATGCGGACCGAGGCGGCGCGCCACATGGCGGACCTCAAGATCGGGATTCGGTCGATGCACCAGGCGGTCGAGACGCTCTCCGGCGGCCAGCGGCAAGGGGTCGCCGTCGCCCGCAGCGCCGCCTTCGCCCAGCACGTCGTGATCTTGGACGAGCCGACGGCGGCGCTCGGGGTCAAGGAATCGCGCATGGTCCTCGACCTGATCGGGCAGGTCCGCGACCGCGGTCTGCCGGTGATCCTGATCAGCCACAACATGCCGGAGGTGTTCGGCGTCGCCGACCGCGTCCACATCCAGCGCCTCGGCCGTCGGGTCGCGGTCGTCGAACCAAGCAGCGTCTCGATGTCGGACGCGGTGGCGATCATGACCGGCGCGATGGAGGGCGAGTCGGGCGCCGGCGGCCCGAACGGGCACCGCCCGGCGACCACCGAGGGCCGATGACCGACCCGAGCGCCGCGAACGACCTTCGGACCCGGCGACCGCTGCCACCGGCACCGGCCGGGTCGACGGCCGGCCGGTCTTCCGCTCCCCTCCTCGTCGGCATCGACGTCGGGACGACCTCGATCAAGGCCGTCCTCTACGAGCCGGACGGGCGCGCCGTCGCCAAGGCAGTCGCGCCGACGCCGACCCACCTCCCGCGCCCCGGTCGGGCGCACTACCTCGTCTCCGAGCTTTGGGACCGCGTCGTCGCCACGTTGCGGGACGCGCTCAACCAGGTGGACGACCCAGCGCGCATCGCCAGCGTCGCCGTCGCCAGCGTCGGCGAGTCGCTGGTCCTGGTCGACGCCGCCGGCGAGCCGACCACCGACGAGGTGATCGCCTGGTTCGACACCCGGACCCAGCCGCAGGCGGCCTGGCTCGATCGCGTCATCGGCAAGGACGAGCTCTTCGCCCGCTCCGGGCTCTCGCTCCAGCCGATCTTCTCCCTCTGCAAACTCCTCTGGCTGAAGCAGGAAGCGGCCGCCGCCTGGCGACGCACCGTCCGCTTCCACCTCCTCGCCGATTATGTCGCCTTCCGCCTCTCCGGCGTGCCCGCGACCGACGCCTCCCTCGCCTCCCGCACCCTGGCGCTCGATCTGCCCCGCCTCCGCTGGCACGAGGGGACGATCCGCGAGGCCGGGCTCGATCCCGCGCTCTTCGCCCCGCTCGTCGCCGGCGGCACCCCGCTCGGGCCGGTGACCCCCGAAGCCGCCGCGGCCACCGGCTTGCCGACCACCGCCGTCGTCGGCGCCGGCGGCCACGACCACGTCTGCGGCGCGCTCGCGGTCGGGGTGACGGAGCCGGGGGAAATCCTCAACTCGCTCGGCACGGCCGAAGCCTTCTTCCTGCCCCTGGCCGCGCCGCTGACCGACCCGGTCGTCGGCCGGCAGGGCTACACCCAGGGCGCCCACGTCGTCGGCGGTCGCAGCTACGCCTTCGGCGGACTCTACACCTCCGGCGCCAGCGTCGAGTGGGCGCGCGACCTCCTCTTCCCCGGCGCCGACCCGGGGGCCGGCTACCGCGCCCTGATCGGCGCCGCCGAGAGCGCCCGGCCCGGCAGCCTCGGCGTCTGCTTCCTCCCCCACCTGCGCCTGGCCAACCCGCCCCACGACGACCCCCGCTCGCGCGGCACGTTCGTCGGTCTCTCGACCGACGTCGGGCGGGCGGAGTTGGCCCGCGCCGTGCTCGAAGGGATCGCCTTCGAAGGGCGGAAGACGCTCGAGGCGCTGCTGGCCCACGCCGCGGTCCGCGCCCGGCCCGACATCGTCGCCATCGGCGGCGGCAGCCAGAACGATCTGCTGATGCGGCTCAAGGCGACCGTCACCAATCGCCCCCACCTCGTCGTCGCCGCCGAGGAGGCGTCCGCGCTCGGCGCCGCCCTCCTCGGCGGTCTCGCCGCCGGCGTCTACCCCGATGTCCCCACCGCCGTCGCCGCCATGCGCCACGAGCGGACGATCGTCGCCCCGGACCCCGAGCTGGTCCCCGTCTACGACGCCATCTTCCGCGGCGTCTACGCCGGGCTCTACGACGCCGTGGCGCCGGTCAGCCACGCGATCAGCATCCTGATCGAGAACGATGGGATGCACGGTCGTGATCGCTGATGGCCCATCGCCGGATCGACTACCATGATCATGCACGGGACCAAATGCGTTCGCGGCTGATCTCCGAGCGGCAAATCGCGTCCACCTTGAATCGAACCGACCGGCTCGTCCCAGGACACAGCGGTCGCCTGGTCGCTGAGCGAGACACGTCCGCTGGCAACATCCTCCCCAACGTCTTCGTCGAGCAAGACGGTGGCACCACCGCGTTCGTTCTCACCGTGATTCGGAGGGGAGCGTAAGAATGCGAGTCGAGTACAGCCCCGACCAACAGCTGCTCTACCTCCACCTCCGCAACGGTGCGGTGGCGGAAATGGTCGAGCTCGAACTCGATCTCCTCCTCGACGTCGCCGAAGCGGGAGACCCACTAGGGATCGAGTTCCTCGAAGCGAGTGATCTCCTTCTCTTCCTCTCCCGCCTCTCGAACGACGCCA
The DNA here is from genome assembly GCA_038232775.1 of Thermomicrobiales bacterium. Classification (GTDB taxonomy): domain Bacteria; phylum Chloroflexota; class Chloroflexia; order Thermomicrobiales; family UBA6265; genus JBBSNJ01. The sequence goes on along the minus strand of JBBSNJ010000159.1, from coordinate 1,796 downwards.
GTGGAAGAACCGTCCTGGAGCTTCCCGACGGGTTGATCGCCGCCCTCAAGCAAGCTCGTCCGGTGGCGGTTGCCTAGCGCCTCGATCTCGATCCGCGCGGGACGCTTGTATGCCCGACTGCTACCTCTGCCTCGACCTCGGCACCTCCTCGGTCAAGACCCGCCTCGGCGACGCGGAGGGGCGCGTCCGCGGCTCGGGCACGGCCGACTACCCCATCCACCGCCCGCGGCCCGGCTACGCCGAGCAGGACCCCGAAGACTGGTGGCGGGCGGCCGGCGAGGCCGCCCGCCAGGCGCTGGCCTGGGGCGGCAAGGCCGCCGTCGCCGGCATCGGCCTCTCCGGGCAGATGCACGGCACGGTGCTGCTCGGGGAGCGCGACCAGGTGCTCGCCCCGGCGATCATCTGGGCCGACCAACGGTCCGCCCGCCAGGTCGCCGCGATCACCGCCGCGGTCGGCGCCGAGAAGCTGGTCGAGCTGAGCGGCTCCCCCGCCGCCGCCGGTTTCCAGGCGGCGACGATCCGCTGGCTGATCGAGGAAAAGTCGTCCCTCTGGTGGCGGACCCGGCGGGTACTCCTGCCGAAGGACGAGCTGCGCCGCCGCCTGACCGGCGAGATCGCGACCGACCCCAGCGACGCCTCCGGCACCCTCCTCCTCGACCCCCGCTGGCGCGACTGGTCCCCCCCCCTGCTGGCCGCCCTCGGCATCGACGCCGGCAAACTGCCGCCCGTCCGCCCCTCGATCGAGGTCGCCGGCGGATTGCGGGCCGAGGCGGCCGAGGCGCTGGGCCTGCCGGCCGGGACGCCGGTCGTCGTCGGCGCCGGGGACGCCGCCAGCGGCCTGCTCGGGGCCGGCATCGTCGATCCCGCGACGATGCTCCTCTCCCTCTCGACCGGGTCGCAGGTGATGATCCCGGCCCGCGGCGTCCACCCCGACCCCGCTGGGCGGGGCCACCTCTTCTGCTCCGCCCTCGAGCCCTCAGCCGAAGCCCCCGGCTGGTACCAGATGGGCGCCACCCTCGCCGCCGGGATGGCCCTCCGCTGGCTGCGCGACGAAGGGTTCGGTCTCCAGGGGGAGGACGCCTACGAGCGGATGACCGGTTGGGCCGCCGGCCCCCCGCTCGGCGCCGGCGGCCTCCTCTTCCTCCCCTACCTGGCCGGCGAGCGCACCCCCCACATGGATCCGTTGGCTCGCGGCGCCTTCCTCGGCCTGACGGCGGGCCACGAGCGCGGCCACCTGGTGCGGGCGGTGCTGGAGGGCGTCACCCTCGCCAGCCTCGACGCCTTCGAGGTTCTGCGCGAGCAGAACGCCGACCCCGACCGGATCGTGATCGCCGGCGGCGGCGCCCGCAGCCCCCTCTGGCGCCAGATCGTCGCCGACGTCTTCGCCCTGCCGGTCCACGCCCTGGCCACCGCCGACCAGGCGGTGATGGGGGCCGCGCTGCTGGCGGCGGTGGGCGTCACCGGCGTCGACCCGGTCGCAACCGCGGCTGAATGGGCGAGCTACGGCCAAGCCCTGGCGCCAGATACTCGGCGGCACGCGCGGTACCTCGAACTCTCGGCGCTCTTCCGGGAGGCGTACGGGCCGACGATCGCGCTGGGTCACAAGCTCGGCGCGTTCCAAGGTGCACCGGACGAGGGGGGCCGGCTCGAGCCGCGCCGGCCGCGGGGCGTTGGCATGACGTAGGTCAGACTCTACGGTCCTCATACCTACTTCGGATGATCGTTCCCGTTTCCCGGGGGAGATACGCCCTCACCCCCGGCCCCCTTCCCCCTCTCCCGTGCGCGGGAGAGGGGAG